>JAHITX010000015.1 GCA_018817425.1 Pseudomonadota bacterium | reverse complement strand
CATGGTATACTCCTTTCACAATAGTAATTGTTTGTTATTATTGAAAGTGAATATATCATGCTAATGCCATAAAATCAATAGTTATTGTAATATAATTAGTCATTTATAATATTATTCGTTCGCTTAAGTTAATGACATTGATTTACTATATTAAAAGCGGTACAAGTAAAGAGATATCTTTGCCTGATTACCCGTCACGCATAATAAATCGACTTAAATAATAGGCAGTATATAGCTTTGTATTATTAAAACTAAGCATTCAACAAGGGGGATGTGCCATGGCAAATAATGGTTTCAAAGTTGGTTGGGAAGGATTTACTTATTCTAATTCTGATTCATGGATACCGACAGGAGGCAACTGGGGTGGTCCTGGATGGTCAGGTGGTCAACGAACTGATAATCCAAACTGGGGTATGCCACCAGCACTAAATGCTTTTAACCAGCCAAGCCAGGTTGATGCAGCATGTAAACAACATGATTTTGATTATGCTGCTGCAGAAGGACAAGCAAATGAGGCTGAGCTCATATTTCAAGCAGATTTTGAATTGCTTAAAGCCATAAGTCAGATAAGTTCAGATCAAATGGATGGGCAAGAGCAATTATATACGTGCTTGGTTGCCTTTGCTTTTACTGAAAAAATTGCGAAAGTTGATATCCCATCGACAGCTACAGAGGCAATAAAGAATGCGGCTAAAGATTTATTCAACTTAATCTGGAGTACAATTGCACGTCAAGTAGTGAATAATAGTATGGGATTTTTTATTAATTTTATAATGCCATTAGTGAATATGGAATCCCCATTTAGCAAAATTTATGATTTTTTCAAAAATGCTGGATCTGCAGCAACACCCTCGCGTAAAGATCCTCTAATCGTTGATCTTGACGGTGACGGAATAGAAACTACTAATCTTAAATCTGGAGCTTACTTCGATCATGACGGCAACGGTTTTGCCGAGCAGACCGGCTGGGCTGCTCCGGATGATGGACTACTTGTTAGAGATATAAACGGTAATGGAACAATAGAGAATGGTAAAGAATTGTTTGGCGACCAAACTATATCAGAGAATGGAAGTAATGCAGCAAACGGCTTTGCGGCTTTGGCTGATCTTGATGATAATTATGATGGGAAAATAGATGCAAATGATGCTGTTTGGAGTGAGTTAAAAGTTTGGCAGGATGTGAATGGAGATGGATTATCATTGCCGGAAGAGTTGTATACCTTAGACGAATTAGGTATTCAATCTATTAATCTTGATTCAACACCGACCGGAGAAACTGATCCAGAAGGTAATACCCAAACCCGAATTGGCAGTTTCCAAAAAACAGACAATACTACGGGCCAGATAGGAAGTTATAATCTCCAAAGAGATACAGCCAACACTATTGCAGAAGAATGGTTAGAAGTGCATGGTGATATTGCAGCTCTCCCGGACTTGCAGGGATCAGGCAATGTTTATGACCTTCAACAAGCTATGATCAGGGATACAAGCGGGCAGTTGAAAAGTCTGGTGGAGCATTTTGCCGCCACAACTGATGTCAATGCCAGAAAAAACCTCCTTGATCAAATCATATTCAAATGGGCGAAAACCGATAGCATAAATACAAACAGTAGGGGTACAAATATTGATGCCAAAAAACTTGCCACTCTGGAGATATTTTTTGGGCAAGAATTTGTTGGAACAAACGGCGCAAATCCAACATCTGCTGCTGCTATTCCTCTTAACGAGTCATACCGGGGCCTTTCCGAAATGTTCTACGCCCAACTTATGGCGCAGACACATTTAAAAGATCTTTATGGTGAAATTATCTATAACTGGGATGAAACGATAAATGGTGTAAAAGCCGACATGAGCGCAGTTATTACAGATATTCAGACAGCCTTGGCAAGTAACCCAGAACAGGGCAAAACACTTCTTTCAGAATTCTCCAGAACGCTTAGGGGCCTTGGCGCGCAGGATATGATGGATTATCTCTCCTTCAGAGAAACATTTATAATGCAGGACGAATCCTTAGGCTGGGTGATAGATAGTGGTGGATTAACAGTTTACGATCAAAAAGGCGAAGGACAACGCACCTGGTCTCCTCATATTGAAGGAACCGACAACGCCGATGCAGTCAAAGGAAGCCTGACAGAGGGTGACGGATATATAAACGGCCTTGCCGGATCGGATGTAATATACGGCACATCACGTAACGAGACTCTTATTAATGAAACGGGAGATTCAATTCTTGTGGCAGGGGCTGGAAATGATCGTATCTGGGCCGGAGCGGGTAATGATATCCTGGACGGAGGAACGGGAAATGACGAACTCAAAGGCGAGGCGGGAAATGATACGTATATATTCCGTTTGGGTTCGGGGCAAGACAAAATAATAGATACAGATTCCACGGAAGGAAATACGGACACAATCTGGATAGGAAGTAATCTTACGCCCGATGATATCACGTTAAGACGGGTGGGTAATAACCTGGTAGTAAAGATCAATAATACTACCGACATAATGACAGTGCAGGACTTCTTCAAAAACGACAGCCCATTAAACAGAGTAGAACAAATCCAGTTTATGGACGGTACTATATGGGATGTGGATGTAATGCGCAGCATGGTATCGCTTCCAACTAATGGCGATGACATTATTTATGGAACATCGGGAGATGATACTCTTCACGGGCTTGGAGGCAATGACGCCATATACGGATATTCAGGCAATGATACTCTTTTTGGAGATGCAGACAATGATAAACTATATGGTTATGCCGGAGATGATATACTGGATGGCGGTGAAGGTGCGGATACTCTGGATGGTGGATCAGGCAACGATACTATTTTCGGAGACATCGGTAATGATATGCTTTATGGGGAAGCCGGAGAAGACACTCTTGACGGCGGAGAAGGCACAGATTTTCTTGATGGCAGCACCGGAAATGATACATATATTTTCAACAGAGGAAGCGGACAGGACACTATCAGTGATACGGATACAACATCCGGAAATATTGACACCGTTATATTCGGAGTAGATATTTCGCCATCCGATATAAAGGTGGAACGTTACGGGAGTAAGGATATTAAATTAAGCATTATCGGTACACAGGATTATCTTTTAGTTAAGAATTGTATTTTAAATAACGAAAAAGACTACCGCACGGTAGTAGAGCAATTCAAATTCACTGACGGTACTGTGTGGAATGGCGATACCATTAAAGATTTTATTCTAACCGGAACAGACGCTAATGATACAATTCAAGGTTTCTCAGGCCAGGATACCATTCAAGGCATGGCCGGAAATGACAGCCTGTATAGTAAGGAAGGGAATGACATACTGGATGGAGGAGCCGGTAATGACTCATTATATGGAGGAACTAACTATTACTCAAACAAAGCAAACGGTGATGACACTTATATTTTCGGCCGTGGTTCAGGACAGGATGTCATATATGACCGCGATGTAACTTTAGGCAATTCGGATACAATTCTTCTCGCGGCAGACATTTTACCGGATGATGTTCAATTAATTCGCCTGGCATATAGTGATGATCTGATACTCTCAATCAAGGATACCAATGACACAATAAAAGTAAGGAATTGGTTTTATGATGAAAGCGGTGAATGGCAGGTAGAGCGTATTCAGTTTGCAGACGGAACAGTTTGGGATGTGGATACGATCAAGATAAAGGTGCTTCTTGGAACGGATGCGAATGATAAACTTAGAGGTTATGACACAGACGATATTATAAGCGGGTACGATGGAAATGATACCCTTTTTGGGCGAACCGGAGATGATGTTATATCAGGCGGAGCAGGAAAAGATAGACTTTCGGGCGAAGCCGGCAATGACACACTTTTTGGCGATGATGGAAATGATTATCTTGAAGGTGGTTCCGGAAATGACGTACTTCATGGCGGAGCCGGGGATGATCGTTTATATGGTGGAAGCGGTGACGACATATTATCCGGTGATGAAGGATACGATATCCTTGAGGGAGGCGAAGGAAGCGACACATTTATTTTTAAAGCCGGTTCGGGGCAGGATGTAATAAGAGGTTCTGACAGCGAAGTTTCAAGCATTGATACGATTCTGATTGATGAAGGTATTACAACTGATGCGATCTTTATCCATAGAAACTGGGACAACCTTGTTGTAACAAATAAGGATACCGGCGACAGCATGACAGTCGAATACTGGTTTATAGATGAAGGAAACGAAGGAAATCGAATTGATAAAGTACAGTTTTCTGACGGCACAGTCTGGGATGTTGCAATGCTCAAAGAGCTTGCGCTTGTTGGTACTTCTGAAACCGATAGCCTGACAGGATATAGTACTGATGACATAATGGACGGTAAGGAAGGAGATGATGTACTTACCGGAAAAGCCGGCAATGACACTTATATCTTCGGTCGCGGCTACGGGCAGGATGTTATTTATGAAGACTACGACAGTTCAGGAGCTTATATTGAGTGGGACTTCGAAGTTACACCCGATGATATCACATTAGACCAGATCGGAACCAACCTGGTAGTTCTTCCACACATCATGAATAATTCACAAAATTCTAATATGCATCACATATTATTTTCATAAAGAAGATTTATATGAGAAAAAGTTCATTTTATTATCAATCTGTATGCTATTTGTAGGTTGTTCTGTACTATCTTGTCAAAGTTTTGTAATTTCTGAAATATTTTAAGTCCTACACAATATCTGTCATGAAGCAGATATTTCGAAATTATAATAAGATGAAACTGAAAAGATAATTTCTATTCTTGACATTAAGTATCATAATATTTATACATCTGCTATTATTGTCATATACTATTTTGATTTTATTCTTTTCGTTTAAACAAGTCTTTTTAGCAATACCGAATTTAGATTTTTTAGTGTCAAAGTAAAGTAGTATGCTTTTTAGCTATAAATATAGATTTGCGTTTTTATTTTTTTATCAGACAGGATTAACAGGAAGCGCAGGATAGTTACCGGCCGGAAGCCGGATAGTTAATAAGTCATCGCATACGGCGGAAACACATTTGGCTTATCAGGCGTTGATATCAAACGGAACTATTGCAAAACATAGCAAAGGCAGCAATTAGCAGATATGTATTTTTCGGGCCGATCTTCCGGAACGGTCTGAAAATAATCATGTTAATCCTGTAAATCCTGTCAGAAGAGTTTAAAAAGCTTTCGGGGGAAGGCGGATCACTAATGCGGTCATCAAGCATACCTGCCTTAAAAGATATTTGGTCAGTAATCATTGATTAAATATTTTCCAATATAGCTTACAAATCAAAGTGAACAGGAAAGGAACAATAGAATATGAAAAGCATATTTCAAACTTCAAGATATTACTCTAATTCACCCAGGATAGTATTTATTTTGCTCATTATAATTATGGTATTTTTATTTGGCGTTGGCTGTTCAGAAAAATGGAAGGAAGAAGTGCAGTTGAGCGATGGTCGGATCATAATTGTTGAACGGGAAATGCAAAGTGAACGTGGCGGTGATGAATTGGCATTTAACCGCAGCGGAACTAAACCCAAGAAATATAGCATTCAATTTATCCATCCAGATGAATCAGGAAAATTGATCAAATGGAGTTCGACAAAAATGTCTTCCAGTGGGACATGGCCAGAAATACCTTTGATCCTTAACATAGAATTGGGACACCCCATTATTTATTCACTTGCTGGTGTTTCGGCTGGTTGTGAGGTTTATTCAAAATACATATATCGGAATGGCATTTGGATTGAAGAAGCGCTTCCCGACAAATTTAAAGAACTTATGTCAAATCTATATGCTAGGCTACACAATGACATGCCTAAATATGTCGATTTGGAAACAAAACGTAAGTGGTATTCAAATATTCGCACTCGACGAGCAGTTAAACAGGTTGGGCCAATGCGTAAGGTTTGCGTTTGATACACTTAATTTAAACGACAATAAACCATAATAGGAGAACAAACCATGCCAAGTAAACTTGAATACTTGCAGCTATCAACGCGTGTTTATGACGCATCAGACATAAACAAGATTAGTATACCCAAGGGCTGGAGACAACTTGACTGGGTGCCTGACCGGTGGACCGGCTTTTCTGCCGGAGCATATATAAATGACCTGACCAACGAGATTGTAATTTCCTATACAGGAACAAACGAATTTATTGCGGATCCTATTAGCTGGACTGCAGGACTGGGAGCTCCTGTACCCCAGATTTTTGAAGCGATGACCTATTATTTTGAAGTGAAGGCCGCCAATCCGAATGCTGATATAACTTTTACAGGACACTCCCTGGGCGGTGGACTGGCTTCACTAATGGCGGTCTTTTTTGACAAAAAAGCAACCGTGTTTGACCAAGCACCTTTCCAGCTAGCAGCATTAAGCCAACCGGTTATTATAGCGGCTATGGCAACCATGGGTCTTTCAGGTACTTTTGATGCAAATTTAGCTCTTTTTGCCGCTAGCGCGGGAGCTCGTGCCCTAACAAGGGAATCGAACGTGGATCACTACTATATTGAAGGTGAGGTGCTCAAACCTACCAGATTATCCGCTTTGACCCTTATGGAGCTTGATAAACCATACTCTTTGGGAATTTCGACAGCAGGAAGTGGGAACAGGCATTCAATAGCATTGATGACCGCTTTGGAGGCTTCGAAGACTTTTCTCAAAGCAGCTCAGATTCTGCCTGATTTGGTAACACAAATTCTAGATCAGAATCTGTTTGCTGCGGATAATAAAGACATAGACAATGAAGATTTACTTCGAAAACTGCTCAATCATCAACTTGGTATATTTGAAACAACAAAGCAAGGACAAACAGTACAAATACTGGAAATATTGCCACCTGATAAAATGCTTGACCGTTTTGCGGCAGATATGAATAAAATCGCCCAGGCTGGCGGCTTGACCATGACGAATAGCAATATCACCAACGCCATGACTTTGTTTGCCATGCAGATGTATTATATAATGCCTGTTGCCATAAATGCGAACAAGGAACTTTTCACTAAAGTTACGGGCGGTCTCCAATTCGACCGCAGAGATGTAGCTGCCGCGCTGAGTGATACAAAAGGTTTCACGAACTATTTTCAGAACTACATAGATACTCTGCCGGTATACGATAAGACATACATTAATTACCACCTTCCTAATCTCACAGACTGGTATATCCAGGCTGGCTACAGCGCTATGAATGCTACTGCCGGAACCGAGCGAGCCTTCATGCTTGGCGGTAACAAGAGTGATGATCTAACCGGCGGAACCGCAAATGATGTGCTTGTTGGAGGTGATGGAGCTGACACGCTTAAGGGCGGAAAGGGTGATGACATTCTTATTGGCGGTGAAGGTGAAGATATTTATTACTACAGTCATGGCGACGGTGATGACACGATTATTGATTCAGGTAAAAATCGTATAGTATATGAGGATGCTAACGGTAACGTCCAGTCCGTTGAAAAATTATACAATACAGGCGCTGATATTTGGACATCTGCTGATGGAAAAGTAAATATCACGCACCACTCTCCCTGGCAGATAACGACAGAAGACGGCGGAACAATTACACTCGGCGAGGACTTCCAAGCCGGAGATTTTGGAATACAACTGAAGGATTCGATAGAAAATCCGACTACCACAAACACAATTCTCGGAGATCAGAATCCGCAGGAGCTGGATGATTCGCTGCTTGGTACCACCGGCAATGACCGTATCGAGGGACGAGAAGATGATGATACGATTTCTTCTTTGCAAGGTGATGATGTGCTTTTGGGTGGCACCGGCCGGGACGCAATTTCCGCCGGTGAAGGTAATGATGTTTTGGAAGGAGGCCAAGCCCAGAGCATAAATGAGCAGGGGGACATGCTCTCCAGCGAAGATGGAAACGACTTTGTGTCTAGAAAAATAATATTAAGGAGGGCGGCATGAAGAAAAGAATGTTGATTTTTTTAATGTTGATTTTTTTGTCTTCAGTTTGTTTTGCTGACGAGTATGTTAGTATAATGTGTAAAGACGATACCTTGTGTAGCCACATGCGAAAGCTTTATAATGATGATCTTAAAAAATATGGAGAGATTAAATACGACCAGCATGAGGAATTCAATAACATCAAATGGGAGAAGAAACGAGCATATCTAATAAATGATAAAGGGGAAGACGAATATAACTATTCCTCGTTACGTGAAACAATGCTTCTTTCCAAATTTGATATTAATAATGATGGCAAGATAGAGATAGTCATAAAATCATATGAATTTGGCTTGCGTGGTATCCCATCAGATCAAATTTTTATTTTTGACAAGCATGAGGAGAATAAATTTAAAGATGGTATTAAGAGAAATACGGAATTATATAAAAAAATATTAGGGATTATCGGGTATAATGAAGAAACCAGCCCTTTTCGAGCTAACGGATATTCCCTAAAGGAAATCCCGCCAACTCAGATAATTCCTATGTTAGGGAATAAGAAAAATGTGCCTGTTTATAATTTCTTAGGCGGCTGGTTCTACTTCAATCCGTTTATTTACGACAATGTTTATTATGTATCTATGACGGATTGGGAACCCCATCAGATAGATCAATGGCTGGTTATTCTAAGGCTAAATCCTGGCAATCAGATAAAAGACATTTGTTATTTCAAGAAAAATAGAACCAAATTCCAAAAAACAAACCAAGGAGGTGAGCCATGAGTTTAATATTACATACATATTCAGATCCTAACGGTACTGTGAGAGACTCATTTGTAAAACCACTAGAGAATAATACTGCTAATAAAACACGGCCTTATTATGATGGCAGTATTGCCATTGGATATGGATTTGACCTTCTTGTACGAACCGATTCAGATATAAATAAGTATCTGACCACAACAAATACAAAACTCAACTTGCCAGTCAATCAGCAAATAAGTTTGCCGGGAAGCGATGCACCTTTACTGTCACAGGCACGAGGATATGCTATCCAAATAAAGTCTCTGGAGCTACAAGCAAAAACCGCAACGCCACAACAACTAATAATAATTAATCAACAAATATCTTCTTTGCGACAACAGATTTACAATAATTCACAGCTACTTTCACTTAGATTGCCAGATGAACCGTATGCCGCGAAGCTTCTTAATATTTTGTTGAACGAATATGAAACAGCTTTGGATACCGCTCTTGGCTATTGTTTGGCAAAATCAAAAGAGAAGACCGCAATTCTATCTCTTCTCTATACTATGACAATACCTAGCGTTGCTGGCATAAGAAATAAGATACCAGCAACATTGGCCGCTATCAATAATGAAAATCGTGCGGAGGCTTGGTATGAGATCAGATATGGCTCAAATAAAGGGGGCGGCCATACGAACCGGAGATATATAGAGGCTAATGAGTTTGGCCTATACGATGACGGAGTTTTGACCGCGGATCAAACCAAAGAAATCATGCGGATGTACACCCGTTATGAATATGAAGGATTGGGCAGTATAAAGCTTAGTGCATATGAATTACCTTCTAAATATCCACCACCATCAGGAATCCAGAATATAAATGACTCAATAAAAGCAGCTAGTGATTATCTAGTCTTAAATTTGGCCAAGGGAAAGACTATTGACGGTTGGGTGATTGTTGGAAGAGGACTTGATTCATACGATTATATAGAAAAAAACTGGGCAGACATTATTATAGGCACAAATAAAAATGATCTTATCTTCGGAGAAAAAGGCTCAGATATTATAGATGGCAGTACTGGAGATGATGTCATTTACGGTGGTGATGGCAAAGACGATTTAAATGGCGGTGACGGTGAAGACATATTGATAGGTGGAGATGGTAATGACGTTCTTGAAGGTGGTAAAGGTAATGATATTTTGGAGGGAGGTCTTGGCAATGATGATTATTACTTTCAAAGCGGAGACGGCAACGATACGATAACAGATACGGACGGTGAAAACAGAATATTCTGGACCGACAGCAACGGCATACCGCATTTGATGAAGACCTTCTATAAGTCAGGAGATGCGGAATGGAAATCACCTGACGGAACTGTGGAAGTCAACAAACATTCTCCTTATAAAATAGTCCTTCCTGACGGCGGAACAATTACGCTTGGCGAGGACTTTCAACCCGGAGATTTCGGAATACAACTGAAGGAAGCGCCACAAGTTCCGAATACAACCAAAACCATTCTCGGCGATCAGTACCCTGAGGATCTGGAAGACGTTTTAACAGGTACCACCGGCAATGACCGTATCGAGGGACGAGATGGTGATGATACGATTTCTTCTTTGCAAGGTGATGATATGCTTTTAGGTGGCACCGGCCGGGACGCAATTTCCGCCGGTGAAGGTAATGATGTTTTGGAAGGAGGCACAGGTTCGGATATACTTTTCGGCGAGGAGGGAAATGACCAGATATTTGGAGAAAACGCCGGTTCGATGTCTGATTTAATATCAGCAGGCGAAAATGCAACAAGCATAAACCAAACAGGAGACCTTATTGTCGGCAATGAAGGCGATGACCAGCTTTATGGCTCAAACAGTAATGATGCTCTCCTGGGTGGCGAAGGGCACGATCTACTTGCCGGTGGCGGGGGAAATGATGTCATTTATGGTGACTATAACAGTTCAGGAGCCTACATTGACTGGGACTTCGAAGTTACACCGGATAAGGTTGTTTCCTTTACGAATGTAAATACAAACCCGACTTATTTTCAGGGCGATGACGAGATATATGGCGGCAGCGGAGACGATATAGTTGTTGGCGGCGGAGGCGACGATCTGATTTATGGAGGATCGGATAATGATTTCATCGTAGGCGATGCCGGGGATGATACGATTTTTGGCGGAACCGGCAATGACATTTTGCTGGGTGAGAATGACGGTGTGCCGGATAGTGAGCAAGGAGAGGATTATATCGATGGCGGTAGCGGAAATGATGAGATTTATGGCGGTGGAAAGTCCGATACCTTGATTGGTGGTGATGGCAATGATTATATACAGGGCGATTATAATATCCTGAATTCAGGCGGTGATTTTATTGATGGCGGTGATGGAAATGATGTAATTCTCGGTTATGGCGGCAATGACTGGATTTATGGTGGAGAAGGGGATGACTGGCTGCAGGGTGATGATGGTGATGATTATATTGATGGCGGCTTGGGAGCAGATACGATAGCCGGTGGCTCAGGCAAAGACTGGATTTTCGGTAATGCCATTGGCAGTTATACAGGAGAAGATTACAGTATTGACACTATTGATGCCGGAGCTGATGACGATTTTGTTCAGGGCGGTGATGGTGCGGATATTATTTTGGGCGGCACAGGCAATGATGAAATCTATGGAGGCGGAGGTAATGATGAACTCCAGGGCAATGACGGAAATGATATTATTTTCGGAGAAACCGGCGACGATATTATCTTTGGCTTAAGCGGTAATGACACGATCTACGGCGGGGAAGATAATGACATTCTGTATGGCGGAGCTGGTAATGACATTTTATATGGTGAAGAAGGAGATGATATCCTGTCCGGGGGTAACGGTTTTGATATTCTTTTCGGCGGAAGCGGAAATGATACATTGCTTTACGAAAATATTTACGGATCAGGCGATGTCATAATGGATGGTGAAGATGGGGATGATACTTATATTTATAATCCGGAATCCGGTAAAAATGTCCATGTTAATGATAATTTCTACAATGATTCGGAGCACAATAAAATTGTTATTCAGGGAAATGATAACAACCCCAATATTACGACAGATGATATAAGTTACAAATATAAAGGGGGTAGGCTTAATAGATATATTGAATTAGGATCAAGAGCAGGTATTTTCGGTTCTATGAAGATTCATACAACTAAGCCGGATGGTACTAATCTGGATATTGACATAAGCGGAATGGCCGGAAGAACAATAATGGGGCTTGATGAGTTCATAGCCAGTACTTTAAACTCAATGGAGGTTGATTATAATAATGCCGGAACAGCATTACCTCCAAGAAGAAGAGACCCATTGATACTCGACCTTGACGGCGACGGAATTGAAAGCACGAGGATAAGTACTTCAACCCATTTTGATCACGATGGCGACGGATTTGCGGAAAGAACCGGATGGGTGGATAAAGATGACGGTTTGCTTGTAAGAGATATTAATAATGATGGCATAATCAATGATGGCTCAGAACTGTTTGGCGATAATACAAATCTTGAGACAGGCATAAAAGCGGCAAACGGGTTTGAGGCTTTAAGCGAACTTGACGAAAATAATGACGGTATAATTGATGCCAATGATTCTATGTTTGAAAAGCTTCGTGTATGGCAGGATATAAATAAAGACTGTGTTAGTTCTGCTGATGAACTTCATGATTTAAACAGCCTTGGCATTAAAGCAATCAAACTCGACTCTGAGGTAGTCAACCTGCCTGATGGCGAAGGCAACACAATCACAAGAGAGGGAACTTTTGTTCGCACAGATGATAGCGAAAATACTATAGCTGAATATGGGCTTAAAACGAATGTCACACACACCAGGGACGTCAACCTTGTTGATATTCCGGATGAAATTGCTGTACTTCCTGACCTTGAAGGTTCAGGGAAAGTATCCGATTTGCATCAGGCAATGGTAAAAGACGCAAGCGGAAACTTGAAATCGCTGGTTGAACAATTTATCTCGGCTGAAGGTGTTGATACACGCAATGCCTTAATGGAACAAATCCTTTTTAAGTGGACTGAAACTGATTCAGTTGCGCAAAATTCACGGGGCGCATTCTTCGACGGAAGAAAACTTGCCATAATTGAAGCATATATGGGAAAACCATTCACAGGCGCAAACGGGCCTAATCCTAATAGCGCTGCAGGCGACATACTTGATGGTATATACCATCGCATAAGCGAGACATGTTATGCAATGCTCATGCAACAATCACACCTTGCGTTTCTTTTTGGACAAATTGAATATGACTGGTATAGCACTAAACTCGTTGATCTATCATCAGTATCCGCAACAATTGTGAACGAACTTGCCGATGATCCTGAAAAAGGGAAAGAACTTCTGTCTGAGTTCGCACGAACATACAGAGCAACCGATGACACAAACGCCATAGGGTATTTGAATTTTAGAGAAGAATTTATAATCCAGGATGAGTCTTTGGGCTGGGTGATAGATACTGGAGGGTTGCCAAAAATTGATTCAACCGTTGGAACAAACAGATCTGAGGCTATAATCAGAACCGACGAAACGGATAGCCGTATATCGGGAGGTAATGGAGATGATGTTATATACGGCTCTACTCTGAACGATATTCTTCAAAACAATTCAGGAGATGCTGTGCTTGTTGGAGGTGGTGGCAATGATAGCATTTGGGCCGGGGCGGGTGACGATATACTGGATGGCGGAGAAGGAAAGGACCTTCTTTTGGGTGAAGGAGGCAATGACACATATATATTCCGGCTTGGGTCGGGTTGGGAAACTATTAACGATACTGATCCTACAGAAGGGAATACGGACACATTGTTTCTGGGCAGCAATATTTCACCCGATGACATTTCTTTAAGACGAAGCGGCAATAATCTGATAGTTGAAGTTAATAATACCGCTGATAAGGTTACAGTACAGGACTATTTTAAAAACGACAGTCCGTTAAACAGAGTAGAACAAATCCAGTTTATGGACGGCACTATATGGGATACGGATGCTATAGCCGGTATAGTCTCAGTTCCGTCAGAAACAGATGACATTATTTATGGAACACCCGGTGATGATATTCTGCACGGGATAGGAGGCAATGACACCATATACGGAGCTTCAGGTAATGACGAACTTTATGGAGACATTGGAAATGATAAAATTTATGGGAATGCCGGAGAAGATATACTTGATGGGGGTGAAGGCGCAGATACTCTGGATGGCGGAACCGGGAATGATACATATGTTTTTAATATAGGAAGCGGGCAGGATGTAATAAACGATGCGGATACGACACCGGGAAATATTGATACCATTATATTCGGGGAAGATATTTTATCAACCGATATTAAGGTGGAACGCTCAGGCAACTACGATATCAAATTAAGCATAATCGGCACCCTGGATTCTATTTTGCTTAAAAATTGTTTTTTCTACAGCAATGGAGACTGGCATTATCAGACTGTGATAGAACAATTCAGGTTTGCAGACGATACTGTATGGAGCGCCGATACTATTAAAGACATTATTCTGACCGGAACGGACAAAACCGATCTTATAGGTGGATTTTCCGGTCAGGATAATATCTATGGATTGGGCGGCAATGATTATTTGAATGGATGGGGCGGCGACGACACTATCGAAGGCGGTTCAGGAGACGATAAAATATCCGGTAATGACGGAAATGATACACTTATAGGCGGGGAAGGTGATGACATATTATACGGAAATTCTGGCAATGACATTTATGACGGCGGGCCTGGAGACGACATTATATACGGAAGCGTTGCCAATGGATGGAACTACTATGAATCAATGCCATATACATACAATGGTGCAAATGGTGACGATACCTATTTGTTCGGAAGGGGAGACGGTTATGACACCGTAGTTGACCGGGACAGGACACCGGGCAACATTGATACTATTTTACTTGGTTCCGATATTGTGCCTGATGATATTTTAATACAGCACAAGAAAAACGATCTGGTATTAACCATAAAAGATACCGGAGACAAACTTACGGTTTCAAACTGGTTCTTTGATGAAAGCTCCGAATGGCAGATAGAGCATATACAGTTTGCTGACGGTACGGTTTGGGATGTTGATGCAATTAAGGCGAAAGTACTTCTTGGAACAGATGCGAACGATATACTTATCGGATATAACACGGATGATATTATAAGCGGATTTAATGGAACTGATTTTCTTTACGGACGGAAGGGCAATGATACTATCTCCGGTGGAGACGGAAATGACTGGATTTATGGTGAAGCAGGCAATGATACGCTTTCCGGCAATGAAGATATTGATGTAATTTACGGAGGAAACGGAGACGACATTATTAATGGAGGAACCGGGGTTGATTATCTACATGGCGGTACAGGAAACGACACAATATCCGGTGATGAAGGCGATGATTTTCTTGAAGGAAACGAAGGCAGCGATACCTTTATTTTTAAGGCCGGTTCGGGGCAGGATGTAATAAGAGGTTCTGACAGCGAAGTTTCAAGCATTGATACGATTCTGATTGATGAAGGCATTACAACTGAATCAATTCAAATTCGCAGAAATGAAGATGACCTTGTTGTAACCAAGAAGGATACCGGCGACAGCATGACGGTTGAAAACTGGTTTGCAGATGAAGGCAACGAATCTGAAAAGATTGATGAAATCCGGTTTGCAGACGGAACGGTTTGGGATGTTGCAATGCTTAAGCAGCTTGCTCTTGAGGGTACTTCCGAAGCCGAGGTCTTAACAGGCTATAGCTCTGATGATATAATGGACGGAAAAGAAGGCGATGATGTGCTTACCGGAAAAGCAGGCAATGACACCTATATCTTTGGTCGCGGCTACGGGCAGGATGTTATTTATGAAGACTACGACAGTTCAGGAGCTTATATTGAGTGGGACTTCGAAGTTACACCCGATGATATCACATTAGACCAGGTCGGAAACAACCTGGTAGTTCTTCCACACATCATGAATAATTCACAAAATTCTAATATGCATCACATATTATTGTCATAAAGAAGCTTTATATGAGAAAAAGTTCATTTTTTTGTCAATCTGTATGTTATTTGTGGGTTGTTCTGTATTATATCTTTTCAAATTTATAATTTTGAGAATAAAAATAAAACCTCCTATCCATAAACCGTTAAAAGTTTAAGGGAAAAGAAGATTTCAACTGAACGATATTAAAAGCGTAAAACATATATTATTGGAATGAAAATATAAAGTTTAATGAAATATTATATTCTTGAAATTCAAATTAATAATATTTATACATCCAAAAATTTGTCACATATTATTTCAGTTTTATTCTTTTCGTTCAAGTATCTCTTTTCAGTACTACCGGATTTAGATTTTTTAGTGTTAAAGTAAAGTAGTAGACTTTTTAACTATAAATATAGATTTTCGTTTTTATTTTTTTATCAGACAGGATTAACAGGAAGCACAGGATAGTTACCGGCCGGAAGCCAGAAGCAATAAGTCATCGCATGTGGCGGAAACACATTTGGCTTATCAGGCGTTGATGTCAAACGGAACTATTGCAAAACAGAGCAAAGGCAGCAAGTAGCAGATATGTATTTCGGGCCGATCTTCCTGAACGGTCTGAAAATAATCATGTTAATCCTGTAAATCCTGTCAGAAGAGTTTAAAAAGCTTTCGGGGGAAGGCGGATCAATAATGCGGTCATCAAGCATACCTGCCTTAAAAGATATTTTGTCAACATTCATTGATTCAATATTTTCCAATATAGCTTACAAATCAAAGTGAACAGGAAAGGAACAATAGAATATGAAAAATATAATTCACAATTCAAGATATGAACTCAAACTACCCCATTTAAATACCACCAAAAAAGGTTTGATTTTAGTATTTCTACTGCTTATATTTGTTTTAGAATATTTGGTAGGCAATGCAGCAGACACAAAGGCATCAACTACATATAAGACCCAACAGACTATACAGGTAAAGTTGCCAGATGGGCTTTATCTATTTCAGCCCAAAATCATACAAATGTATAAACACAGAACTGAAAATAAGAATGATGTGTTTAGCCCTTTATTTATAATTAAGAAAGGGAAATTGCTTGATCCTTATTTAATAGCAAAAAAAATAGGAATCAAAAAATTTATGAAAGAATATGTTACAGAAAAATCCTTCAATGTCTATGTTGGAACGGAAATGATTGGGAGATTGAGCAATGTAAAGATCAAGTTATTTGATACTAACACTTGTCCTTCTGGAACATTACTATTTGATATTGAAGGCACAGGAATATATGAAGGCAAACTTCTGCCGGGGAGATATGAGAATAACTCTGTTTATGCAATCAAAAAAGATGATTTAATTTTAAATTCAGCCACTGTCAAAGCGGTGGCAGTGCCATCCCTTTTTAATAAATCAAATAAAATGGAAGCATTAACAGTAACTGAAAATGATACAACAAAAGCAGTAAAAGAGGTAAAGAAATATCTTATTGCAGAAGCTATGAAACCTATTGAAAAACGACTCATAAACGAAAATAGAATAATATTAAATGAAGACGAAAGCCGACTTGATTTTATTAAGATGCTTGATCTTGATAACAGCGGAAACCAAGATTACGTTGGTGTATATACGTTGTATGTATCGAATAAGACTGTCTCAGAGAATGAGAGAGCAGGAATAGCTTTTAATGAAATTCTTTTTGTTTTATGGGGGTCGGGAAAAATTGAGAAGATTTTATATGGAGAGGAAAGCTCACCTGCCTTCAGTCTTGGTGGGGTCATTGATATTGATCAAAATGGAGTTCAAGAGGTAATTGTTCAAAGAAGCTGTGGTCCGTATGTAGAAGATGATATCAATGGAAAGAGGATAGAAATTTTTCAGCATGATTCATCTGGCTGGATAAGTATTTACCGCTCTGCGCTGATATGTAGTCAAATAAATTAAAAGGGAGGATTGCCATGGCATTTGAAGAGGTTAAAAATCAAATTTTAAAACCATATACAGATATTAATGGGACAACATATTATCCAGATATATTTTATGATGGTGGGGTTAGGCAAGATGTAAATGCTCCGAGGAAAGGTGGCCGTAAACACAATGGTGTAGATTTTAACTATAGAGATGCAAATGGCAACAGGGCTCCATTTATTAATGATTCGCACCCTTTTGTCGATTCACCTGTAAAAGGCAAAATAACCGATGTAAATAACAATTGGGGTATAGTTGAGATTACTGACGCAAATGGGAACAGGCATCGCATATGTCACCTTGACAGTTGGAATGTGAAAAAGGGTGATATCGTTGAAGCAGGTCAAACAATAGGTCAAATGGGTGGACGCGGTGACCAAAATGGTGATGGTATTTATGGAGCAAATGAATACCTCCCACATATTGACTATAAAATTTTGGGACCGAAGGGCCAGTATATAGATCCTGAAACATACTGGTTGTTTCCGTATCAATTATTTTTTTTAATTATGAAGAACTTATGAAGGAATATATTTTGCTTTTCGAATCCGCAACTTTAGCAACGCTACCAAACCTCATAGATCCTCTTATCCTTGATCTTGATGGCGATGGAATACAGACCACCGATGTTGAAGGCGGGACTTATTTTGACCATGACGGCGACGGTTTCGCGGAGCAGACAGGCTGGGCCGCACCGGGTGATGGGCTACTTGTGAGAGACGTGAATAAAAATGGAACTATAGACAGTGGTAAAGAGCTGTTTGGAGATCAGACTATATTGAAGAACGGAAGCAATGCTGTAAATGGCTTTCAGGCATTGGCTGATTTAGATGATAACGGAGACGGAAAGATTGATTCCAATGATGCTGTTTGGAGTGATTTGAAAATATGGCAGGATTTTGATGGGGATGGCCTTTCGGCCCCAGATGAACTGCATACATTAGAAGAAGTTGGGATTCAATCTATAAACATAGATTCAACACCTACCGGGGAAATCGATTCCGAAGGTAATATCCAGGCAAGAATTGGCAGTTTTGAAAAAACAGGCGGTAATATTGGTGAGATAGGAGGCTATAATCTCCAAAGAAACACAACTTATACGATAGCGGAAGTTTGGCTTGAAGTGCCGGAGGATATTGCTGCTCTGCCAAACTTACAGGCGTCTAACAATATTTACGAACTCCAACAAGCAATTGTAAGAGATTCAAGCGGGCAGTTGAAAGCAATAGTAGAACAATTCATTGCTACAACCGATGTCAATACCAGAAAGAACATAATGAATCAGATCATCTTCAGATGGGCTGGAACCGATGGTATTGCAGTAAACAGTAGAGGTGCAAATGTTGATGCCAAAAAACTTGCAACTCTTGAGAAATTCTTTGGGCAAGAATTTGTCGGAGCCAACGGCTCAAATCCAACCTCTGCGGCGGCTATTCCTCTTAACGAGTCATTCCGAAGGCTTTCAGAGATGTTTTATGCTCAACTCATGGTTCAGACACATCTCAAAGACCTATACAGTAAAATATACTACACATGTGATGATACCACACTAAAGGTAAAAGCAGACATGAGTGCAATAACAACCGATATTCAAGCTGCTCTATCTGACAATTATGATCAGGGTAAAACCCTTCTCTCAGAATTCAGCAGAATACTTCGAGGCCTTGGCGCACAAGATATGGTTGACTATCTCTCCTTCCGTGAGACCTTCATCTCACAAGACCCGTCTCTTGACTGGGTGATAGATAGCGGAGGATTGCCCGTTTATGATGAAAAGGGTGAAGGTCAGCGAACATGGTCACCACATATCGAAGGAACAAATAATGCCGATGCAGTTATAGGAAGCCTTACAGAAGGAGACGGATATATAAACGGCCTTGCTGGATCAGATGCAATATACGGCACATCACGTAACGAAACTCTTATTAATCGAATCGGAGACTCTATTCTTGTAGCCGGGGCAGGCAATGACCGTATCTGGGCAGGAGACGGTGATGATATACTGGACGGCGGAATAGGCAATGATCAACTCAAAGGCGAAGGCGGCAATGATACTTATATATTCCGTTTGGGTTCGGGACAGGATAAAATAATAGATACAGATTCCACGGAAGGAAATACGGACACAATCTGGATAGGAAGTAATCTTACGCCCGATGATATCACGTTAAGACGGGTGGGTAATAACCTGGTAGTAAAGATCAATAATACTACCGACACAATGACAGTGCAGGACTTCTTCAAAAACGACAGCCCATTAAACAGAGTGGAACAAATTCAGTTCATGGATGGTACAATATGGGATGTGGATGCAATATCCGACTTGATCTTAGTGCCCTCGGAAACGGATGATATTATTTACGGCACATCGGGTGATGATACACTACACGGGCTTGGAGGAAACGATACAATATATGGTACAGCCGGCAATGACTTAATTTACGGTGATTCAGGAAACGATACTCTTTACGGAGGTGCCGGAAATGATACGTATATTTTTAACAGAGGCAGTGGACAGGATATAATTGATGAAACGGATATGACAGCAGGCAATATTGACATTGTTGAATTCGGGGAAGATATTGCTCCATCCGATATCAAGATAGAACGTTCCGGAAACTATGATATTAAACTAAGCATTATCGATACGCAGGATTCTCTTTTAATAAAGGATTGCGTTTTAAACCATGACAGTGAATTTCGTAAAGTAATAGAGCAATTCAAGTTTGCTGATGGTACTGTCTGGAGCTCCGATACCATTAAAGAAATTCTGTTTTTAACCGGAACAGACGATAGCGAGTCAATCGCCGGATTTTCCGATCAGGATTATATTCAAGGCTTGGGTGGCAATGATTATTTGTATGGATTGGGCGGTGATGACACAATTGAAGGCGGTTCGGGCAACGATAGAATTTACAGCCACAGCGGGAACGATATCCTTACAGGCGGTGAAGGCGATGATACGTTATATGGTGAATCAGGCAATGATATTTATGACGGCGGTCAGGGGGACGATATTCTATATGGAAGCAACTCAAATGGATGGAATTACTATGGGCCAATGCCGTATACATATAACAGCGCGAACGGTGATGACATCTATTTGTTCGGAAGGGGATACGGGAATGATACAGTAGTTGATCGTGATAAAACACCGGGCAATATTGATACTATTTTACTTGGTTCCGATATTGTGCCTGATGATATTTTAATACAGCACAAGAAAAACGACCTGGTATTAACCATAAAAGATACTGGAGACAAACTTACGGTTTTAAACTGGTTCTTTGATGAAAGCGCCGAATGGCAGATAGAGCATATACAGTTTGCTGACGGTACGGTTTGGGATGTTAATGCAATTAAGGCGAAAGTACTTCTTGGAACAGATGCGAACGATATACTTATCGGATATAACACGGATGATATTATAAGCGGATTTAATGGGACTGATTTTCTTTACGGACGGAAGGGCGATGATACTATCTCTGGTGGAGCCGGTAATGACTGGATTTACGGTGAAGCAGGCAGTGATACTCTGTCCGGCAATGAGGATATTGATGTAATTTACGGAGGAGACGGAGACGACATTATCAATGGAGGAACCGGGGTTGATTATCTACATGGCGGTACAGGAAACGACATAATATCCGGGGATGAAGGCGATGATTTTCTTGAAGGAAACGAAGGCAGCGATACATTTATTTTTAAGGCCGGTTCGGGGCAGGATGTAATAAGAGGTTCTGACAGCGAAGTTTCAAGCATTGATACGATTCTGATTGATGAAGGCATTACAACTGATTCAATTCAAATTCGCAGAAATGAAGATGACCTTGTTGTAACCAAGAAGGATACCGGCGACAGCATGACAGTCGAAAACTGGTTTGCTGATGAAGGAAATGAATCTGAAAGGATTGATGAAATCCGGTTTGCAGACGGAACGGTTTGGGATATTGCAATGCTTAAGCAGCTTGCTCTTGAGGGTACTTCCGAAGCCGAGGTCTTAACAGGCTATAGCTCTGATGATATAATGGACGGAAAAGAAGGCGATGATGTGCTTACCGGAAAAACAGGCAATGACACCTATGTGTTTGCTCCCGGTTACGGAAAAGATATAATTTATGAAGCAGACGATCTATCGGCCGGTTTTGATACTGTTTTAATAAAGGATATACTGCCTTCCGAAGTAGAACTAAAAGCCAGCGGTTATGATCTTTGTATTGTGATAAACGATACAAACGACCGTCTTGAGATCAAAGACTGGTTTTTAGGCGAAAGAAACGGAATCGATCAAATTGTTTTTGAATCGGATGCAACAATCTGGACCAGAGATGATATTGAGGCCATGTCAAACACTCCGAGTGAGCTTGATGATACTATAATAGGTACCGTATATAGCGACGTTATTGACGGCGGAGGTGGGAATGACAATATCTACGGGCTTGAGGAAAACGACACACTGTTTGGTGGAGATGGCAATGATGAAATATACGGTGGAGAAGGTAATGACAGTATTTACGGAGGGGCAGGCAACGATTACTATCTTGATGCAGGCTCCGGAACAAATACTATTGAGGGAGGTCCCGGTGATGATGTAATCATAACGGAACAGGGTGAAAATACTATCTCGTTCGGACGCGGAGATGGTTTTGATACTGTTTGGTCCCGTTTCGTTGATAGCCCAGAATCCTATGACACCATAAAATTCGGTCCAGGAATAACACCCGATGATCTTTCAATTCAGTTGAGTGTTGAGGAGCAGGGAGGCGTATTTTATTCGGCAAGTGAAGAGCCAGTAATGAGTGTTATGGGTATTATCCCCGGAGGAGGTATACAGGTTAAACTTGCAATCGGTATAGGTAACAACGAGGGGATGCTTATCAATGCATCTGATGAATTGGGAGGTTTTGAAGCTACGGATCTTGCAATAAAGAAATTTGTTTTTGCCGATGGTCAGGAGCTTACACTGCAAGATATTATTACAAGGGCCGACAACGGTGTAATCGGCGATCAGTATGGCTGGGAGGGCAATGATTTTTTGCGCGGCAGCGTTGCGAACGACAACATATATGGCTATGAAGGCAATGACAGAATTGAAGCTTTGGGTCAAAACGATAATGTATCTGCCGGAAGCGGTAACGATGTGGTTGCAGGAGGTTTCGGCAATGATGACCTCTTTGGGGAAGCTGGTGATGATGTAATAGCCGGGGGTCCGGGTGAAGACTATATAGAAGGAGGAGCTGGCAATGATGTTTATGCGTTTAATCGCGGAGACGGCCTGGATTATATAGATAATAGTTATGACTGGAATGCCGGTGATGTGGATACAATATCTTTTGGCGCAGATATAAGCCCGGAAGACATTAAGGGATATATCGATGAGTACGGAGATCTTATGCTTCGTGTTGGGGAAAGTACGGATGAAATCTGGACTGATTTTTATTATGATACTAATCTTCCACCTGATGAAAGCAGCATAAGCCGTGTGCAGTTTATAGATGCAAATGGAAATGCACGAATATTCGATCTGACCGGAATTATCGAGTCGCTCAAAAATGATCTGATTCAGGCATACGATAATGATGAAGATCCCATCCCATTATTTACGGAAGCAACAAATGTTTTTGAAATCACAGGTACTGTTGATATGGCTGGAGGAGATTATGCGGTTGCATACGCTCAAACGGGGGATCTTTTTGCACAACCGGAAACTTATATTATGGGAGATTCGGATGATATAATAAACGCCAGAGCCGGTGATGACACTATTGATGCAGGAGGAGGAAATAACATAGTAAATGCAGGAGACGGCGATAACAATATTATTACCGGGTCCGGTGATGACCGGATTACTTCCGGAAGTGGTGATGACTTTATTTATGATGAAGGCGGGCAGAATAACATAAGCACCGGAGCGGGAAATGACTGGATTATCGTAGGCGCAGATACGGATATTATTGAAGCCGGTGAAGGTGATGACACAATTGAAGGACTTGGCGGAAACGATATCATTAGTGGCGGCTCAGGTGACGATACTTACTTTTTTAATTTGGGGGAAGGCAATCTTACTATAAATGACCTTGCCGATGTCACAGGCGGTAACCGAATCATATTAGGCGAAAACATAATACCCGATGATCTTAAACTGATTGCAGGACAGGACTCATTTACAATCATGGTAGGAGATCAGGGTGATTCCATAACACTGAATAGCTTTAACCCTGCCGACGTTTATGGAACAAGAGCTGTAAACAGCTATGAATTTGATTCGGGAGAAGTTCTTACATATGAGCAATTGATTGCCAAAGGTTTTGAAATTAGCGGAACCGAAACTGATGATTTGATATCCGGCACCAATACGAATGATACCATTACGACCTTTGGCGGAGATGATATTATTAACGCCGGACAGGGAAACGACACTATTGATGGTGGCAGCGGAAACGATACATACATATTCAATCTGGGAGATGGCATAGATACCATAATAGACGCCACAGCACAAAATGCCGGAAACATGGTTGAATTCGGCGCAGGAATTTCGATATCTGACTTAAATTTGAAGGTTGAAGATAATGCGCTTGTTATAGAAGTTGGCCAAAACGGCGATGCACTTCGTCTGGAAGGATTCAACCCTGATGATGCATACGGAGTACATGCGGTTGAAGAATTCAAGTTTAGTGATGGGTCGGTTTTTACTTACGCCGATATTCTCGGACTTGGATTTACTTTTACGGGAACAAGCGGAAGTGATGAACTTAGCGGAACGAGCGCAGACGACACCTTCATTCCAGGCACAGGAAACGATGATATTTACGGAGGTACAGGTAATGACAGCTATTACTTTAATACGGGGGACGGTGCAGATATTATTAATGACGAATCAACGCTTGAAGCGCCCAACACTTTAATATTCGGTGCAGGAATAATACCTGATGATATCCGTTTAAGCCATGATCCTGATTTAAACATTCTGATTATTACTCCCGGAAATAGTGGCGATTCAATAAGCATTACCGGCTTTGATGCAAATGATCCATATGGCTCGCATGCCATAGAGTACTTCCAGTTTGAGGGTGGTCAGATACTTACATATGGTGAGCTTATTGATCGCGGTTTTGATATTATCGGTGCAAATGAGGACGATATATTATCAGGAACTGCGGCAGTCGACAGAATTTATGGAAATTCCGGAAACGATACTTTAGCCGGCGGTATGGGAAATGATATTCTAACAGGTGGCGAAGGTGACGATACTTATATTTTCAACCAGGGCGATGGAATAGATATAATAGATGATATAGCTGATGCTTCGGAAGGCAACACCCTTGTTTTCGGGGAAGGCATTACTCTTGAAGATATGAACAGAAGCATCAGTTTTAGTGATGGCAAGCTGATCATCCGAATAGGAGAAACCGGAAATGAAGTTCATCTTACAGGTTTTGATCCCGATGAAGCGGATTACGGAACCCATGCTGTCGATAATTTCCAGTTTGCGGATGGAACGATTATAAACTACGAACAACTGGTTCAAAATACTTTCATTGTACAGGGCGGCAGTGGGGATGACAATCTCAGCGGAACAAATGTTACAGACAGGCTGTATGGATATGAAGGTTCGGATATTTTAAACGGAAATTCTGGCGATGATACGCTTACAGGTGGTACACAGGATGATACCCTTTACGGTGGAACGGGTGATGACACATATGTATTCAACATTGGTGATGGAGCAGATACCATTTACGATGTTGCATCGGCTGGAGAAGGAAACCTTATTTATTTCGGAGAAGGGATTTCAAGTGAAGACCTGTCGATTGCCCGTGAAGACGGTATCCTGACCATTAATGTGGGTACGGGGGAAGATTCCATAAAATTAATGAATTTTGATCCTTCAGAAACAAGCGGTTCTCTTACCGTGCGCACAATAGAGTTTTTTGACGGAACCACTATGAATGTTACCGATCTTCTCGGCACAGAAGGAGACGATATTATTACCACCGGCTCAGGCGATGATACAATAAACGGCAAGGGCGGAAATGATATTATTACGACGGGAGAAGGCAGTGATACTATTACCGGCGGAACCGGAAACGATATATTAAGCGGAGGTGCGCATAATGATACATATATTTATAATCTTGGCGACGGGCTTGATACAATAAATGACATATCTGCTCCGGGAGAAGGAAACAGGATAGTATTCGGACCAGGTATTGCCCCGGTTGATATAACACTTACCTTTGAAAACACCACTTTGAAGATAAATGTTGGAAACAGTGGAGACGGAATTCTTCTTCCCGGTTTTGATCCAAACGATGCAGCTACTGCCAAAGTAGTAGAAACTTTTGAGTTTGAGAATTTTACTGAAATAGCATTTGCTGATTTTATACAACAATACGGCATTCATATCACTGGAACTGATGGTGATGACAATATAACAGGAACTAGTGCTTATGACAATATTTCGGGTCTTGCCGGAAACGATATTATAAACGGCGGAACCGGAGCTGATGTTATGACAGGCGGTTTGGGCAATGACAGCTATTTTGTGGATAATACAGGCGACAGCGTTATCGAATCATTAAACGAAGGAGATGACAGCGTAAATACTTCTATAAGTTACAGCCTTCCCGAAAATGTTGAAAATCTTATTCTTTCAGGCTCAGATACTATAGATGGTACAGGTAATGATTTGGATAATAATATTACCGGAAACGCCGCCGCAAATATTTTGAATGGCGGGGACGGAGCAGATACTCTAAGTGGCAATGCCGGAGATGACTCAATTTACGGAGAGGGTGGAGCCGATATACTTTCAGGCGGAGAAGGTGTTGACCTGCTTTCAGGCGGTGCGGGCAATGATACCTATATTTTCAATATTGGTGATGGTTTTGATACAATCGAGGATACCTCCACGCTTGCTGAAGGCAATACAATCCTTTTCGGCGAGGGAATTACAGCAAGCGACCTCACACTTATAGACAATAACGGGAGCTTGTTGATAAATGTCGGCAGTAATGGCGATGCTATTAATTTGCTGAACTTTGATATAGACGAAATTGCCGGTTCCCTTGTTGTCCGAACTTTGCAATTTGCCGATGGCAGTCAAAAGAATCTTACAGATTTTTTCAATCAACCGCCGATTATTGAAAATCCGATTACTGATCAGATAACAATGGAGGATGCCGCTTTTAGTTTTACAGTTCCGGGCAACACTTTTTCGGATATCGATGCAGGAGACAGTCTGACATACAGTGCCACACTTGCCGATGGAACCCCACTTCCGTCCTGGCTGACTTTTGATGCGGAAACAATAACCTTCAGCGGCACACCAGTCAACGACAATGTCGGAATACTGCCGCTTAAAATAACGGCTACTGATACAGCTGGTGAGAGTGTATCGGATGAATTCAATCTTACAATAGAGAATGTTAACGATGCACCGGTTGTTGTATATCCGATTACTGATCAGACAACAATGGAGGATACCGTCTTTAGCTTTACAGTTCCCGGCAACACCTTTGCTGACATCGATTTAGGCGACAGCCTGACTTACAGTGCAACTCTTTCTGATGGAACCCCACTTCCATCCTGGCTGACATTTGATGCGGAAACAATGACTTTCAGCGGCACAGCGGTTGGTATTGGTACAAAATCTATAGAGGTAACCGCAACGGATAGCGCCGGAGTAAGTGTATCCAGTTCTTTTAATATAGATGTACAAATTAATGTCATTGTGGGTACTGAAAATGACGATAACCTGATCGGAACAATGCATAGCAACTTGATATACGGATTGGGAGGAAATGATACAATTGAAGCAGGAGACGGTGATGATATACTGACCGGCGGAATCGGAAATGATATTTTATACGGAGGAGATGGAAACGATCAATATATTTATAACACCGGAGACGGCCTTGATAGTATTTATGACAGCGCTGGAAGCGATACGATAATCTTAGGTACAGGGCTTGATTTCGACCATACTGTAATCAGAAAAGATGATACATATGCACATCTTCGGGTTCTTGACGAAGAAGGAAACGAGACGGATCAGGGAATTGATATAGTATTAAACCCTGATGGAACAATGCCTATTGAGAACGTATCCTTTTCTGGCGAACCGGAAATAGATATAAACGATTTTGTTATTGAATCGAAGGTTACCTGGGGAACAATATTTAACGACAATATACAGACAGGACGGCATGACGATACAATATACGGTTTTATGGGTTCTGATACAATCCATTCCGGATCAGGTAATGACACGATTTATGGCGGTATGGGTCAAGGGGCACTATTTGGCGAAGATGGCAATGATACCATTTACGGATCCTTATTTTCCGACACTATGGACGGAGGCAACGGTAATGATATTCTTTATGGAAACTCCGGCAATGACAATCTTATAGGCGGAAACGGTGAAGACTTGCTTTATGGTGAATCAGGAAACGATACGCTTTACGGAGGATCTGGAAACGATACAATAAACGGTGGCAGTGGCTCAGACAACATCAGGGGTGGCGCTGGCAACGACATACTTAACGGAGAGTATGGCAGTGATACTTATCTCTTTAGCAGGACGGATGGCAAGGACATCATAAACGAACCCGCCGGTTACTTTTTTAATTTTGATAATGATATTATCAAGATGACGGACGGAATATCTTCAACCGAACCTGTGATAGTAAAACAAGATGATGACCTTTATCTGTTCGTAGATGAAAACAACTATATGAAGATTACAGATCAGTTTGAAAATACATCCTGGTTTTACACAAACGGTATAGAACGCCTTGAAGTAACGGACGGGCAGTATATCACCCGGCAGGACATAGATAATATCGTAAACACAATGAGCGCAATCAATAACGATGCCGGAATGGATATAATACAGAAATATAACGCCATGCAAAACGACCAGACATATATTAATATTCTTTCTCAGAGCTGGCAGCAGGGATAGAAGAACGGTTCACGGTTGCCGGTTCACAGTTGACAGTTAACAGAGGGCACAGAGGGAATGCCATGGCGGCATGTAAAATACCGCCCTACGGGAGAATGAAACGTAGGGCGGGGTTTTATACCCCGCCGAAAGATGGTGGCGGTGCAATGCAAAATGGTAGTTAAATAACGGATGGTGCCAAAACACGGCGGCATGTGAAATACCGCCCTACGAGGGATTGAGACGTAGGGCGGGGTTTTATACCCCGCCGGATGATGACGGCGGTGTAATACAAAATGGTAGTAAAATTACGGATGGTGCCAAAACGTGGCGGCATGTGAAATACCGCCCTACGGGAGATGCGGGGTTTTATACCCCGCCGGAGGCAAATATGAATCATGCAATTTAGAGATCGTAAACATCCCCGTTTAAAAAATCAGGATCTCTATTCTGCGAAAGGTAATGTTGTCCATATTATTATTGGCACTCATAAAAGATGCCCATATTTTCATGATGCTGATATGGCAAGAGAATTATGTAACCTAATGATTGAAGTGGCAAGACAGGGAAACAATCCTTTATATGCTTATTGTATTATGCCGGACCATGTACATATCCTGACGGAACCATCCGATAATTTAAATGTCATTGAATTTGTAAAACATCTGAAAGGGAGATTTATATCGCATTGCCGTAAAAAAGGAAAAGGGATTAAATTTCAGAAAAGTTTTTATGATCATATTCTTAGATCGGATGAAGATGTTTATACGGTTACAAAGTATATAATTGGGAATCCGGTGAGGGCAGGAATAGAAATAAGGTTTGGCAATTATCCATATGCAGGATCATTGGAATTTAATTTATAGGATATGCGTGGCGGCATATAAAATACCGCCCTACAGGTGGGATTGGCGGGGTATAAAACCCCGCCCTACGGGAGAATGAAACGTAGGGCGGGGTTTTATACCCCGCCGAATGATGTTTGTGGCGTAACGAAAGATGAAGTTTAAACAATATATTGTGCCATATCGTGGCGGCATGTGAAATGCTGCCCTACTTTTTGATATTTGGGTTGTGGGGGAAATAATTGGTCAAATTCGCTCGTCCTTTAAAGGTCTTTTTTTTTGTTCGTTATTTACTACCGGCTTTGCTGCTGATTATATCAAATATTTCCTTATCAAGAGCAGAAATGCTTACCTATCATGATGCCGTTAAAAATACCTTGAACAATTCTGCACGTATCAGAGTTAAGATTGAAGAAATTAATATTTCGAACGCAACATACCGCCAGAACTTTGCAGGCTTGTATCCGGAAATTACTGCAAACAGCCGCTTTGAAAAATACGAAAATCTCGATAAGAATAATAATCAGGGAATCAAATCCATCTCAAACGAAATAATCGGCGGTGAAACAAACGCATGGAGATCAAGCATGTACCTGTGGGGTCAGTACTATCTTTCGCATTGGTACAAAAAGAGATTTGAAGTTGGTTATTATGAAAAATTAAAAGATGCGAGTTATTATGATTGCGATATAGAAACCAAAAAGCTGCTTTTAGAGCTGACTGATGCTTATAGTGCAGCAGCTGAAGGAAAGATCAAAATAGGTTATGCTGAAAAGACCTTAAAGCTTTTGCAAAGTATTCTGAACTTAAAGGAAAATGCCTTTGCCGGTGGTCAGACAGCTTACGAAGATGTCCTGAAGGCGGAAGCGGAAATTGCTGATACAAAACGGCAAATATCTTCTCTGAAGAAGGAACTAAATGAGAATCTTGAGCGTTTGAGAAGCTATATTGGTATGGATTACAGTAATGAACTGGAATTTGAATTACTGGCTTCTGATAGCAGAATGCAGATTGTATCATTTACTAAGCTTATTGAAAATACACCGGAATACAAGGCACGCATGGTTGAGCTTGAAGCCTTAAGACTTAAAGAGAAAGCAGATGCGAACAATTACTTGCCTGATATTTCACTTTACGGGCGCTATGACTATTATGGCAACGACCCGGATAATCTTGAAGGCTCTATGCGGGATATCCGGGAAACTTCATATTCGGCAGGAATCCTGATTAGCCTTCCACTTTTTGACGGTGGTGTGAGAAACTGGGAGCGCAAGAAAAGCATTTTTGAACTAAGAAGACAGGAAGAAACCATTAAAGCGGTTATTGAGGAAAAGGGCCGGGATATCAAAACGCTGTATGCCGGGTATGTAGAACTGTCAAAATCCCTGGAGCATTACAAGAAACTATATGACAGGTATAGTAAAATTTTAGATATCACTAAAATGGCAAACGGTTTTGGGGAAAGAAGCATGATAGATATCATGGAAGTGGAAAAAGATGCTCTTGCAGTTTTGCGTGATTTGAAGATTGCACAACATGCTGTTGCCATATATGAAAAGCGGCTTGCACTGGAAACGGATTATAAACAATTTATTAGTGAGTATTATGGAAACCGGGCTTACAAGTATTGAAGTAGTATCGAAAATTCATTCTGTAGTAATCGATATGCAGGCTGTAAAAAGGCGCTATTTTGTTGAAGAAGAGCTGAAGCCTGAAGAAATATTGAGGATACTAAAAGATCACAGTATACGTGCAAGGTATAAAAAACTTAAATCCACCGATGAGCTTTTAAAGTACCCAACACCATCTATAATTATTTCACAGGATGGAAATTACCATGTCCTTGCGGGCAAAAAAGATGATAAGTTTTTCGTTTTTGACTGCGTTGAGAAAAAAATGAAGGAGATGAATGCTGAAGACTTCGATTCTTTCTGGAACAATGAAGCAATCGTAGTATATCCTAGATTTACCAAAACCGAATTTTATCTTAATATCAAATGGCTTTTCAAGGAGTTTTTCAAGCACCGGCCCGTTTTTTCAGCTGTTATTCTTTCATCCTTATTTATACAGACATTTGGCCTTGTTACCCCGCTTTTTATTCAGGTTATCATCGATAAAGTACTTGCCCATCACGCTTTGACTACTTTAAAAGTTGTGGCCGGCGCTTTTATGATTATTCTTTTGTTCGATACCATATTAAACCTAATGCGAAATTATCTTTTATACCACACGGCAAATAAAATCGATGCAAGTCTAGGAGCAAAAGTATACCGGCACCTTTTATCTTTGCCGTTTCGATATTTTGAGGTTAGAAAAGTTGGAAATATAATAGCCAGGGTTCGTGAGCTTGAGAATTTAAGACAGTTTATGACGAATATATCGCTTACAGTACTCCTTGATACCGTTTTTTCAGTCTTGTTTGTCGTAATCATGGCTATCTACAGCGTCTATCTGACTTTAATCGTACTTTCGTTTGTAGCTGCCATTGCTCTGATCTCCATTATAGCAACTCCGATGATCAAGGCAAAACTTGAAGATAAATTCCAGAAAGGCGCTGCCTCACAGTCTTTTCTGGTTGAATCGATCACCGGCGTCCAGACCATAAAGTCTTTGGCGATTGAAGGCAAAATGATAAAGGACTGGGAAAACAAACTGGGCGATTATATATTCTCGGCATTTAAACTTTCCAATGTGGGTAATGTCGCAGTTACTCTTTCGCAGATGCTTCAAAAGACGATGACACTGGCTGTAATCTATTTCGGAGTTGGCCTGGTCTTTGACGGCAGACTCAGCGTGGGTCAGCTTATTGCTTTTCAGATGTTCGGATCGCAGTTGAGCGGACCGATACTGCGTCTTGTTCAGATGTGGCAGGACTTTCAGCAAGCAAAGCTTTCGCTGGACAGAATCGGGGATATTATAAATACGCCCCCGGAAGTTGTGGGCGGAGCGATTACGGTCAAGCAGCTAAAAGGAGGCATTACTGCAAAGGAAGTATCCTTTCGTTATGCAACAGATGGTCCGCTTGTACTTGATCGAATAAATTTTAATATCAATCCAGGCATGATGGTAGGCATTGTGGGCCGAAGCGGCTCCGGTAAAAGTACGATTGCAAAGCTTATTCAAAGACTTTATCTGCCTGTGGAAGGTTCGATTTTGATTGATGGCGTTGATATAAAACATCTTGATCCGCTTTTTTTAAGGTACAGAACAGGAATAGTATTGCAGGAATGTTTTTTGTTTAGCGGAACAATTAAAGAAAATATAGCTATGGCATCGCCTGATGCGGATATGGAACGTATAATCCAGGCAGCCCGGGCCGCAGGAGCCCACGATTTTATATCGGAAATGCCCACAGGCTACGATACCTATGTTGAAGAGCGTGGAACATCCTTGTCGGGCGGCCAGAAGCAGCGGATTGCCATTGCAAGAGCGCTTATTACAAACCCGAACATACTTATTTTTGACGAGGCAACAAGCGCTCTGGATTACGAATCGGAGCGGATTATCCATAAAAATCTGAACATGATCAGAAAAGGCAGAACGGTTATCTTTATTGCTCACAGGCTTTCGGTCATGCGGGATTGTGAATTGATTATTGTATTAGACAAGGGAAAGATTGTGGAAACCGGAAATCAGGAATCGCTGATGCGTCAAAACGGGCTATATGCTTATCTCTATAAACAACAGGAGGAAAACCGCCTGTGAAAAACAACGATTACCACGATTTTAAACCCATAATAGCAGAAATTGAGGACCGCCCCGTTAATCCTATAGGAACATATTTTCTCTGGACGATAATCTCACTAATGGTTGTTGTTATACTTGGTTTGTACTTTGTAAAAGTTGATGTGGTCGTAACCGCGCAAGGCAAAATTGTTCCTCTGGGTGATGTTAAGGTAATGCAGCCTTTGGAAACAGGAGTTGTGACTGCCATTCATATTAAAGAAGGAGATTACGTAAAAAAGGGCGACATTCTGCTGGAAATAGATCCATCAGTTGATACTGCCGATCTTGAAGGCAAGGAAAGAAATCTGGAATCTTCAAAGCTTGCTATGGAGCGTATCGATGCAGTTTTAACCGGAAAAGACTTTTTACCGGCAAGTAATGAAACGCAGGAAGAAACCGTTAGTGCACAGATTGCCCAGTATGAGGCTCAGAAAAATATATACGTATCAACCCTTAAGGAAAAAGAAAAGGAGTATGCAGAAACTCAAAGTGCGCTTTATAGTCTTAAAAATGAAATGAAAAATATAAACGGTTTGATTGCGATTACCAGAGAGGATGAAAAACGACAAAAGGCACTAGTAGAGATAGGAGCACTTGCCGATAATCGATACCGGGAAAAAATGAAAGAGAGAATGAATCTGGAGAAAGATTTGGGCGTCAAGACCGGTCAATCGGAACAAACAGCTATAATGCTTAACAGGATCAGGGATGAAATAGAAACTTTCAAAAGTAATTTTGAAGATAAGCTCCTTTCGGAGTTTTCAGCAAATATGCAGAATAAAAATACTCTTGAAGCTGAAGTCAGCAGCATAAGATTTAAGCAGGGAAAAAGGTTTATCATATCTCCGGTAGATGGTATTGTCCATATTTTAACTGTGAAAACAATTGGTGGTATTGTTACGACAGCTCAGCCAGTAGTCAGCCTTGTACCCGAAAACATTCCTTTGGTGGTTAATGCCGTTGTTATGAACAAAGATATTGGTTTTGTAAATGAGGGGCAGCGCTGTGTAATTAAAGTGGAAACTTTCGACTTTCAGAAATACGGCACAATCGAAGGCTTGGTTGAAACTATCAACCCGTATAGCCTGGAAGCCGGCAAAGATAATAATGAAGAAAAAGAAAAAAAGAGCGAAATCGGAGGCTACCCGGTTCGTTTTAAACTTTTAGCAAAAGAGCTTAAAACCAAAAATGGCGCAGTATATTCCCTGAAGCCCGGAATGTCAGTTACTGCTGAGATTAATGTAGGCAAACGGCGGGTAATAGAGTTCTTCCTTTTCCCAATTATACGATATCTTGATGAGGGGTTGAAAGTAAGGTAAGGGGTTTATTGGGGCCATGGGATCAAAGCAAAAATGGCCGATAGTTCTATGAACTGTAAGATACTTAAATAAAATATGGTGCCGGAGGTCGGAATTGAACCGACACGAAGTTGCCCTCGGAGGATTTTGAGTCCTCTGCGTCTACCAGTTTCACCACTCCGGCACGTTTTGGGTTTATAATCAATATTTCACGATATTGTCAACAAGTTTAGGCTTTTTATTATTCTATCTTTGAACCATAAAACGTAATGCAAGACAAAGCCCTGATATTGTTTTGCTGTCTGTAATCTCACCTTTTGATATCATATCCATAACATCATCTAATTTTAATTTGTGTACTTTTAGTATTTCATCCTTATCAAGATTTTGCTTTGATTCAACAAGATCTGTGGCAAGAAAGATATGTATGCGTTCGTCAGAATAACCGGGAACAGGTAAAATTTCGATTAATTTTTCCATTTTGTTCGAACTATAACCGGTTTCTTCGATAAGTTCTCTTTTTGCGCATTCAAGCGGCGTTTCATCAGGTTCCAAAACACCGGCCGGGATTTCCCATATAAAGTCTCCGGCTGCATAGCGGTATTGTTTGATCAATATTATCTCGTTTTCAGCCGTTAAGGGTACTATAGCAGATGCACCGGGATGGCGGATTATATCAATGTTTGTCGTAAGTCCGTTTGGCAGGGTAACATTGTCTGAATAAAAGCTAAATACCCTGCCTTTGTAAATCAGTTTACTGTCGTTAAATATTGCCGACACTTTTACTCCAACTTTATTTATAGCACAAGTGGCGGGGTATGAAACTCCTATAGCCGTCAATATTTCATCCCGGGATACTTCGCCTTCTCTTACAATAACCGGAAGCTCTCCCGTTACATCAACTACTGTTGAGCCTATACCACCCTTAAGCGTTCCGGCGTCAATTATAAGATCAGCTTTTTCAGCTATTTCAGGATCTAAATCCCGGATACTAAAACAGCCGGAGGCTCCCGACATATTTGCGCTTGTTCCGGTTATCGGTGCTCCTACAGCTTTTACCAGAGCCATAGCAACAGGATGACCCGGTTTTCTGATACCTATTTTACCGCTTCCTGCAGTAAGGTTTGCCGGAAGACTGGTATTGGCCTCGAGTATGACAGTAATTAATCCGGGCCAGAAGCTTTTCATGATCTTTTGAGCCATTGGAGTAATATTTTTTACAACGCAGGATATCATCAGATGGCTGTCCGCAAGGACCAATAATGGTTTTTTCTCCGTACGGCCCTTTATTTCAAAAACCCTCTCAACCGCTGTTTCATTATAAGCATCAACAGCAAGACCGTAAAGACATCTGGCAGGAAATACTACTACTCCACCGCTTCTTATAACCGATGCCGATTTTTTAATTAATTCCGGATCAGGTTTATCCGGGTCTATTTTTATAATTTTATCAAAATAATTCAAGTTTTTTTGCTTTCTTTTCAACCTGAGCTGCCATATCTTTTTTAAATTCATCAAGCATGGTACAAAGCGCCGGATCTGAAAGCGCAAGAATCTGGGCAGCCAGTATTCCTGCATTTCTTGCCCCTGATTTACCTATAGCAACAGTAGCCACAGGCACACCTGGTGGCATCTGAACGGTAGACAACAAGGAATCAAGTCCTGAAAGACACGACGAATCTATAGGAACCCCAATCACCGGAAGAGAAGTATGTGCTGCAAGTACTCCTGCAAGATGTGCCGCATGGCCGGCACCGGCAATTATTACTTTTACTCCACGCTCTCTTGCGCTCAAAGCAAGCCTGGCTGCTTTTTCCGGAGTTCTGTGGGCTGATGCTACAGTGATTTCAAAGGTGATATCGAATTTTTTCAATATGGCAACTGTTTCTTCCATCACTGAATAATCTGAATCACTTCCCATTATAACCGAAACCAAAGGATGTGCTTTAAGCCGTTTTACAGCCTTTTGCCCTATATCTGTTCTAAACTGAACACCATTCCAGTTGATTTTCAGTACAGCCCGGTATGCTTTATCAATTGCAGCAGATACGGTATCGCCAAGCGCTGTAACGCCTAAAACCCGCCCGCCATTTGCAACCACAGAACCGGCTTTTATAGCAGTGCCTGCATGAAATACAATAGAATCTTTTATCCGTGCTGCATCTTCAAGCCCATTTATAGTGATCCCCTTTTTGTAAGCGCCCGGATAACCGCCTGAGGCCATCACAACACAAACTGATACCCTATCATCAATTTCTATAGTACAATTATTAAGCCTTTCTTCTATTACAGCCTCCATTATCTCAATTAAGTCGCTTTTTATACGAATTAAAAGAGCCTGGGCTTCGGGATCACCAAACCTGCAATTAAACTCTAGAACCCTGATTTTGTCTTTATCAATCATAAGTCCGGCATATAAAATACCTTTGTAGGGTCTGCCCTCGGCAGCCATAGCCCGGACAGTGGGGATCATTACCTCTTCCATGATTTTTTTATGAATATATTTATCAACAACCGGGGCAGGCGAATAAGCCCCCATACCGCCAGTATTCGGGCCTTTATCTTTATCAAAAATCGGTTTGTGATCCTGTGAAGACGGCAGAGGAAGAACGGTTTTCCCATCCGTAAATGCAAGAAACGAGGCTTCTTCTCCTGCAAGCAGTTCTTCTATAACAACTCTTTTGCCAGCATTGCCGAAAGAGCGTTTTATCATTATATCGTCAAGTGCTTCTATCGCCTGCTTTTCAGTTGAGCATATGATGACTCCCTTTCCGGCGGCAAGTCCGTCTGCCTTGACAACACATGGAGTTTTGGTTTTGCGGATATAGCTTACAGCTTTTTTATAATTTGAAAATATTTGACCGGCAGCTGTTGGTATCTTATATTTTATCATCAGCTCTTTGGAAAAACATTTGCTATATTCCAGTTCGGAAGCTCTCATGGAAGATCCGAAAATTTTCAACCCGGCTTTTTCAAACAAGTCTGTTATTCCATTTGATAGAGGAGCCTCCGGTCCGACAATTGTAAGTGCGATTTTTTCCTTTTTAGCAAATTCCAAAAGACTGGTTATATCATCGGAACTAATAGGAATACATTCGGCAATATTTGCAATACCCGCATTTCCCGGCGCGCAAAAGATTTTTTTTACTTTTGGGCTTTGTGCTATTTTCCATGCAAGCGCATGTTCTCTTCCTCCGCTTCCGATTACCAGTATTTTCATAAAACCTCCGCTAAAGATTTTTTCAAGTAACACCTGATCTAAACGATGCTCTTTTCTTTTATTATCTTATCTGCAATCGCCTTTTTTTTTGCATCAAGCTCTTCTCTGTTGATAATAGCTCCTTTTAAACCACCGCCTAATGATATTTCGGAAAGATAACATTTGTTGTCGGCAGTTACCATAATGTCTATGTGTGCAAAAGGAAACTTGCCCCGCTGCATAACGGTTTTACAGAAAATCCTCTTTTCTTCGTCAAGGGTAAAGGGGGTGCTTGATCCGCCTGCGGCCATATTCATCCTGAAATTATCCGGATTATATCTTGTATACGATTCAATATAATCTTCGGCAATTATCACTCGAATATCCGTAAAATCTTCTATCAATGGCTGCAATATAAAAGGATAAGATGAGTCCGACATTGACATAAAGCTGTAAAGAGTCTCAACCGAATCCCATTTCCTTATGCCAAATCCGCAGTGCATGCGGTCTTCTTTCGTAACAACAACGTCTATTTTATGCCTGTTGTAACAGCTGACAGCGTCTATAAGATCCCTTCTTCTTAAAATGGCACGAGTATGAGGGACCATCCACTTATTCAAAAAAAGAGCCTGTACAACTTTAGAACCGCTTATGGTCTGCGAAAGAGGAGAAGGAACACAAAGCACACCTCTTTCAATAAGATCGATCATCAAAACCTGCTTAATCCTGTCGGAGCCGATTATTCCGTTAAATACATCTCCAGATCCGACATCTTCATAATTATTCATTAATTCTTTAATACTTGATATTATCACTTGCCACCTTTTCTATCTTTTATTTTTCTATGCTCTTCTATACCAAACTCAATAAGCTTATCGAGAAGTTTAGCAAAAGATATACCGGCGGCCTTTGCTGCTAAAGGCAAAAGACTGGTTGCAGTCATACCGGGAATAGTGTTTGTTTCCAAAACATAAATTTCTTTTCCGGCAAGCATCATATCCGTCCTGCTGTAGCCTCTGCAAAAAAGCGCTTTGTGGGCCATCTTCGCATAGGTTTGTGCTTTTTGCGCCATATCATCATCAATCCTTGCAGGACAAATCTCTTTGGTTGCCCCTTTTGTGTATTTTGCGGTGTAATCAAAAAAATTAAAACTTTTATCAGGTATTATTTCAACAATTGGCAAAGTTTTAAGGTCATTATTTCCTATAACTCCGCCGGTAATTTCGATACCTTCTATAACTGTTTCTACCAACACAGTATCATCGCAGGAAAAAGCCGCTTGAACAGCATTTTTATACGCTTCATCCGATTTTACAATTGAAATGCCAATGCTGGAACCGCCTGAAACAGGCTTTACAATAAGTGGTGTACCAAGCCGTTTTACACAGGTTTTATATTCAACCTGGTCGCCTTTTTTGATTATTATATAAGGAGGAGTCGGAATGCCCGATTGTTCGTAAAGCTGTTTTGAAGCAAACTTGTTCATGGCCACTGCACTTCCCAGAACACCTGACCCCTGGTAAGGAATGTCAAGAAGATCCAGCAGACCCTGAATTGTACCGTCTTCACCATAATATCCGTGAAGTATAATAAGTGCAAAATCTATATTTGATGAGTCCGATACGAGACGCAAGAGGTCTGATTTGGGATCATAACGAATAACATCATATTTTGTTTTATCCAGGGCTTCATAAACCTGATTCCCACTATTTATGGATACCTCCCGCTCAACGGATATCCCTCCCGAGATAAGTGCTATTGTAAGCTTTTGCACAATTATAAAATCCTTTTTACAGCAATTATTTTTTAGCAAACCGGTTGACTAATTTTTCAGCGTAGATTTCGGTTTCTTCAAACAATACAGTAGTGTTTCTCATTAGATTTAGTTTCATTTTCATAAAGTTCAGCTTCTTTATCGTCTGATATTTTTCAGCTGTTTCTTCCATGTCGGCAAGCAATTCTTCAGTTTTGACAATCTCTTTTTTAAGCTCAATTTCAGGTGGAATATAATCTGCATTTTTTAATATTTTATACGCAATACGAAGATCTTCAGGAACCATACAGGTTTCCTCAAGAATAAGAGGCTTTCCTGCGCCTGGAAGATTATCAAATTCTCCCTTGCGCTGGGCATTTAATATTCTTTCTTCAACAATTTTATAGAAACCATCCAACATGATTTAATCTGCTCTTTGTAATATTTAATTAATTTCCTGAAAGTTTTCTAAATTAATCCGTAAATGTAACTCAATTAATATAATGAGAAATATTTTCATTTTTTCCTTATCAAGCAGGTTTTCATAGCATATCGCCCGGATTGCAGTCAATAAAGATAACTTTAACTTTCAGGGTAACCGGATCCGGAGACTTTGTCACAATTAGAAAAAAATGTCATTTTGAACTTTATACTGGAAAATAAAAAAACCCGCTATTTCTAACGGGTTTGGCACTATATTGGATATAGATGGATTATGAAATGGTGGCGATGCAGGGATTTGAACCCCGGACCCTGCGGATATGAGCCGCATGCTCTGACCAACTGAGCTACATCGCCATAATTTGAAATGGCCTTCTACCAGCTCACATTGCCTAAGTCAAGCTGAAATCGCTTTCTTTTTTTTTATCCTTTAATGGAGCTTTCAACATTTATGTTAAATTCATCCAGATCGGATGAAGGATTTTTAAATATAACCATAAAAGGAATTATGCTTCCAGGCTTAACGCTTATATTTGATTTCTTATCCCCAAACCTGTTTTGTAATTTTTTTTGGATTATAGCAGGATCAATCTGCAACAAATCTTCTTCGGATATAATATTGCCACAATAAACCGATTCGGCTTTGTAAAGCTTTCCCTTAATAAAAACTTCCCCAATAACTTTAATGTTACTTCTCGGATGCCTGTAATCATTTTTTACTTTGCCAGTAATTACAAAAAGAGTCCCGGATTTTGTATCAACAAAATCTCCCTTAATTGAAGGACGTATAGGTGTTATTTTTAAATTACCGTTTTTATCAATTTTGGATTCAATATATTCACTGACATAAGGGACCTCAATACCAAAAGGCTTGAAAAAAATGAATGCAGCAGCTCCCAGAAGCAAAACCACAATAAGGGCTAAAATCAATAAAAGCTTACCTGAAGACTTCTTTTTTATTGGAGGGGGTACCACTGTTCCGGATGGTTTTTTCGCTCCTACGATAACTGTATCCTCTGCCGCATGCTTATGCATATCTCCAGGCTCAGATCTGTCTGGCCGGGAATAGTGCTTCATATCATCTATAGCGACAGTTGTTGCCAGATAATCAGCTTGCTTATCTGATGATACATCAGTCTCTATAGATACTTCAAGTGTTTCATCTGAAAGTTCTTTGACTGGCTCATCTGCAATTGTTTCATTATCGAGCATTTTTTCCAGATCTAAAAAATCAAGGGTATCCTCATCCAAAGCGACTGTATCGTCAAAATTAAGATCTTGATTGCTATCTGAAGGAATATCCATTTCTAAAATTAATTCGGCAGTTTCTTCGGCAGGATTGACAACCGATTCCTCTGTGCCTGTTTCATTATCGAGCATTTTTTCCAAATCGGAAAAATCAAGCTCATCAGGCTCTGCCTCAGTCGTTTGTGCAAAAGACTCTGGTTCTATATCTAAGCTGAGGGTAAGGTCGTTGGCTGTTTTATTGTCATCTTCTGTGGAATCTGAAATTTCTTCAACATCAGGCATACTTTCCAAATCGGAAAAATCCAGTTCTTCCACACCGTTGCTTTTTATAATCTGAGAGTCCAGGTCGTTTTCAAATTCTAATTTTAATTCTTTTGTATCATCCTCTATCTCATCTATTTCCTCTATATCCGAATCTTCGAAATTATCAATTGCTGCATCTATCTCAGAAAGATCAATCTCCTCTGTGTCACTAAATTTTAATTCATCTTTATTAGCATTATCTTCAGACAGAAGATTATCAAAACTGATTTCACCGTTTTCAAGCATTTTTTCAAGTTCAGAAAAATCTATTTCTTCGGAATCTGAAGTTTCGGGCTTTTCCCTGCTGTCAGCAGTTGAAGCAACGTCCCCCATTTCAAGGCTTTCGCTTAAGTCTGCAAAATCAAGTTCTTCCTCCTCTTGTACAGCTTCTTCGGCCTCCGGCTTTGCTTCTTCTTTTCCTAAGGCTTCTTCAAACTCTGAGATATTAAGGTCTTCGGGATCGGAAAGTTCAAGTTTTTCATCGCTGCTGTCAGCTGAAACATCAGTTGTAACAACTTCTTGTTTCTCAAGGCTTTCGCTTAAATCTGCAAAGTCATGTTCTTCTTCATCTTGCGCAACTTCTTCAGCCTCTGGTTTTACTTCTTCTTCTATAGCTTCACTAGCTTCCGAATCAGAAAAAGAGTAATTTTCTGCCTTTACCGGAGGTACTCCTAACTCTTGTTTTTCAATACTTTCCGGGAGATCCTGTTCTTCTGTGGCAACAGGCGGATATACCATAAAAATAATTTTGCATATTGAACACCTAACTTTTGATCCCGGTTTTTTTACTCGTTCATCTTCCAAATTAAAACTGGTACTGCAACCCTTACAGGTAACTATCATGGCATACCCCCTGCTTAAAGTTTGAGCTGGTAAATTTCCGGCAGATTTCTGTACTTTTCGGCGTAATCAAGACCATACCCAACAAGAAATCCACTTTCAATTACATAGCATGAATAGTCTACTTTAATATCTGCTTTTCGGCGTTCATGCTTATCCAGCAAAGCACAAATTTTTATACTTTTTGGAGCAAAAGATTTTAAATAGTTAATAAGATAAACTAAAGTACTGCCCGTATCAACTATATCTTCAATAATCAGGACATTTTTATTTTTTATATTAATATCAAGTTGTTTGGTTAAATTTATCTTACCGGAACTGTTGGTATCGGAACCATAACTTGAAGTACCTATAAAATCAACCTCAACAGGAATTGTAAGGCATCTCATAAGATCGGACATGAAAACAAAAGCACCTTTTAAAATCCCCACAAGAACAAGTTCTGAATCTTTATAATCGGCTGAAATTTTGCGGGCAACCTCAGCAACTCTCATATATATAACATCTTTTTTTAAAAGAGGAATAAGTTCATGCATATGTAAGTCCAAAACGACTTTTAGCGAAAACACAAAAAATTGATGCGAATAACAAAGTATTATTTAATTATCTTTTTAAACTTTTTAATACATTTAACTATGCTTCCTGTCAATTAATTTAATTCGTTATATGCCTGTTGCAGCAAGTTTTTCTATCAATTCCTTCTGTTCCGAAGTCAGGCTTTTTGGTATAGTGATATTGATGGAAACATATAGATCGCCTTTATTTTTAACATTCATTTGAGGAAGTCCATGACCGGCAAGACGCATTTTGGTTCCATGTTTTGTAGCAGGAGGTATTTTAAGGTTTAGTTCCTTGCCCTCAATTGTGGGAATAGATATTTTTGTTCCAATAACAGCTTCGGTAAGCTTAATGCTTTTTTCAATATAAAGGTTATGTTCCTTTACAGTGTATAAAGGATTATCCAAAACCTTTGCCTGGATATAAAGGTCGCCGGGTTCTGTGCCATATGGGCCGGGTTCTCCCTTGCCCGCAAGACGTAGTTTCTTGCCCGATAGCATTCCTTTTGGTATTTTAACGGTAAGTTTCTCCGAACGTTTGTCATGCCTGAAACTGATAACTTTTGTAGTACCATTTGCAACCTCTTCCAATGTCAAAGGAAGCTCGTAAACAAGATCCTGTCCATGAGCCTGTTGCTGGTAAGCGGAAAAATTTCCAAAAGGTGAACCTGTTCCGCATGTAGGCCGCCTACCGCCGCCTCTGCCGGAAAAAGCACCACCACCAATACCAAACTCTCTTAAAATATCACTGAAATCAAAGCCTCTGAAAATATCTTCCTGTGAATATTTTTGATTAAAAGCTGTTGATCCGAATTCGTCATATTGCTTTCGTTTTTCTTTATCGCTTAAAACTGCATAAGCTTCACTGATTTTTTTAAATTTTTCTTCGGAACTTTTATCATCCTTTGCATGGTCAGGGTGATATTTCATAGCAAGTTTTCTGTATGCCTTTTTAATCTCATCATCAGTAGCAGTTTTTTCGACACCAAGCTCTTTATAATAAGTGGTCTCGGCCATATAAATTCCCTTTTATTATTGTTCGATGAACTTTAAATAATTACTATTATTCTTAATATAATTATTTTGTTTAAATAATCAAATAACAATTTTAAATAATTATAATAAGGTTAAAGCCAAAACCTGTCAAGAATCATGCAATAATCTATCAAAAATTAAGTTTTTTATCAGGTACTTGCTGTCTGCGTTCGAAAGCTTTTATTGCTATCATAAGCACTGAAACAGCAGCCGGAGTCATACCGTCAATACGTGAAGCCTGGCCAAGGGAAGCGGGTTTTATTTCAGTAAGTTTTTCTTTAAGTTCATTTGATAATCCATGAACATTTGAAAAATCAAACCCGGCAGGAATTTTTATTTTTTCCAGATTTTTAAACTTTTCAATTTCTTTTCGCTGTCTTTCAATATAGCCTTCATATTTGATTCCTATTTCAACCTGCTTAGTTACTCTTGCGTCTAAATTTTGGCAATCACCCGCAAGAATACAAACAGCACTATAATCAAGCTGTGTTCTTTTTAAAAGCTGCTCCAGATATATGCCATTAGTTATAGGATTGGTACCCTTGCCTTCTAAATAATCATTTACTTCTTTAGATGGCTTTATGACTATGCTCTTAATTCTTTTTAATTCAGCTTCAATTTGCTTTTTGTGTTCATGCAATTTCATAATGGTATCATCATCAATTAATCCCAGCTCATATCCTGACTCCATAAGCCTTAGATCGGCATTATCCTCACGCAACATCAGCCTGTATTCAGCTCTTGACGTAAACATCCGGTAAGGCTCACAGGTACCTTTTGTAACAAGGTCATCAACCATTACAGCCATATAAGCCTGGGATCTGTCCGGAATAAAAGGAGGCCTTTTTTGAACAATGCAGGCGGCATTTATTCCTGACCATAAACCCTGGGCTGCTGCTTCTTCATAACCTGAAGTACCGTTAATCTGACCGGCCAGAAAAAGTCCCGAGATCAGCTTTGTTTCAAGCGTTTGTTTGAGCTGAACAGGGTTTATATAATCATATTCAATGGCATAAGCAGGCCTTATTATTTGTGCCTCTTCGAGTCCTTTAACAGATCTTACAAGCTGAATTTGCACTTCGACAGGAAGACTGTTGCCAAGACCGCTTGCATATATTTCTTCAGTATCAAGCCCTTCCGGCTCAAGTATTACATGATGAGTTTCTCTTTCCGGAAATTTTACAATCTTGTCTTCAAAAGAAGGGCAATATCTTGCCGAAACACCTTTGATTATGCCGCCATATAGTGCAGAATACTTAAGGTTATTCAATACTATTTCACGGCTTCTTGTGCTTGTATGGCCCATGTAGCTTGGTGTCTGAGGCAGTAAAATGTCTTTTGTGAAAACCGAAAAAGGAGTTGGATTACACTCCGAATCCTGTCTTGTAAAAGCGGTAAAATCAATGCTTGATTTCTTTAATCTCGGAGGAGTTCCGGTTTTCATTCGCCCAAGGTTAAACCCAAGCTCTTTCAGATTTTGTGCAAGGCTGTAAGAGGCAAATTCTCCGGCTCTTCCTGCTTTCATGGATTTAGAACCAATATGAATAAGCCCGCTTAAAAAAGTTCCGGTAGCAAGAACTACGGTTTTTGCCATATAACAAAAACCTGTATAATCCATAATACCCGCTATCTTTCCGTTTTCAACAATAAGACGTTCTACAAACACCTGCTTTAGATCCAGATTTGCTTGTTTTTCAACAACAGCTTTCATGGCTATGTGATATCGCAATTTATCATTCTGGGTTCTTGATGAATGAACAGCAGGTCCTTTTCTGGTGTTTAGTGTTCTGTACTGTATTGCGCTCTTATCAGCAACTCGTGCCATTTCCCCGCCAAGAGCATCTATTTCTTTTACAAGCTGCCCTTTAGCCATTCCTCCGATAGAAGGGCTGCACGGCATAGCCGCGAGCTTGTCAATATCTATTGCAACAAGAAGAACACTGCAACCCATTCTTGCTGCGGCAAGTGCTGCTTCACATCCGGCATGTCCTGCACCAACTACGATAATGTCATATTTTTTTTGATAAAAGCTCATTTTATTTCATGTTTAGTTGAATTATATTGCTATTGTTCAAAACCGATAGTGTTAGGATTCAAGGAATTGAGCTAACCGCACTTGTATCTTAACCTTTAATCCTTTTATTTTATTTATAAGTACTATATATAATCGTATTCAAATCAAATCAAGACAGGATATATATTTTGAAAAACAGATATTATGATTTAAATTCTTATTTTAGAAATATATTTGGGTGCAGGACACATAAAATCACAGTTGATGCAGGATTTGATTGCCCTAACAGGGACGGTACAATCTCAAACGGAGGCTGTATTTACTGCAATGCACGGGGTTCCGGTACAGGCGCTCACGCTAAAGGGCTTTCTATAACCCAACAGCTTATAGCGGGAAAAGCCGCTGTTTCAAAAAGGTTTAAAACAAAAAATTTCATAGCCTACTTCCAGGCATTTTCTAATACCTATGCTTCTTACGAAAAGCTAAAAAGCTTTTATGATGAAGCATTGTCTGTTGAAAATATTGCAGGCCTTGCAATTGGAACAAGGCCGGATTGCATTAATGATTCTGTGCTTAAGCTTCTTGAAAATTATGCAAAAAATTATCATATATGGGTTGAATATGGATTACAATCCATCCACGATGAAACACTTTTGCTGATCAACAGAGGGCATGATTTTAATTGTTTTGTAAACGCTGTAAATATGACCAAAGGCAGGGGCATAAAAATCTGTGCTCATGTTATTTTAGGTCTTCCCGGAGAAGAAAAAACACATATGCTAAAAACGGCAAAAGCTTTGGCAAAGCTTAAAATAGACGGGATTAAGCTTCATCTTTTATATGTTGTTAAAGGCACAAAAATGGAGGATCTTTATTTAAGTGGCAACTACAGATGCCTTGAACAGGATGAATATGCACAGCTTGTATGTGATTTTATAGAGCTTCTCCCTGAAAATGTGGTTATCCATCGCCTGACAGGAGATCCTCACCCTAAAGAACTTTTAGCACCGCTTTGGTCTCTGGAAAAGCCGGAAACGCTCTTTCTAATTAAAGACATACTTGAAAACAGAAATTCACGGCAGGGAAAATTTTATCCGGACAAAAAAGATATAGAAAGCTTTTGAATCAAAAGATAAAAAACCGATTATTATCAGATAGTAACATGCATCATTATCTGTTTTGACATGAAACATCTGATTATCAAGCATTACATTCACCGAGAATTGCTACAGCTCAATTATGATAATTTGACAATAGCCCACGCTTATCTTATATTTTAAAATTAAAAATGGGTTATGTGTCATAGTAAAGGATAAAAAAACTGGTCATTTAGATATTTGGCTACTACGTGTTTATTATTCTATAAAGAATATTGAGAGGAAAAATAATGAAAGTACTTGTAAGCGATAATCTGGATCCTATAGGAATCCGGATGTTTCAGGATGAAGATGGAATAGAAGTTGATTTCAAACCCGGTTTGTCTCCCGAAGATCTCAAGGAAATTATAGGTGATTATGATGGTCTTGCCATAAGAAGCGCCACAAAAGTTACGGCCGATCTTTTAAGCGCAGCAAAGCAACTTAAGGTTGTCGGCAGAGCCGGAATCGGTCTTGATAATGTTGATATCCCTGCTGCTACCAAACATGGTGTGATTGTAATGAACACTCCGGGTGGAAATGTTATTACAACCGCAGAACATGCAATTGCAATGATGATGGCCATGACAAGAAACATTCCATGGGGAACTGCTTCTCTTAAAGCTGGAAAATGGGAAAAGAAAAATCTTGAAGGCCGCGAACTATACAATAAAATCCTGGGTATAATCGGCTTTGGAAAGATCGGGTCCATTGTTGCCGACCGTGCGCGTGGCCTTAAAATGCAGGTTGTTGTTTATGATCCTTTTGTTACTCCGGAACAAATTGAAAAAGCCGGATACACATATGTTACTCTCGATGATTTATATGCCAAAGCAGATTATATTACAGTTCATGTTCCTAAACTGAAAGATACGCTGAATCTGCTTAACAAAGATGCTTTTGATAAGATGAAAAACGGCGTGATGATAATTAACTGTGCCAGGGGCGGAATAATTAATGAAGATGATCTGTATAATGCAATAAAATCAGGCAAGGTTGCTGGAACAGCATTGGATGTTTTTGAAAAAGAGCCTCCCGGCGCATCTCCTCTCTTTGAGCTGGATAGGGTTATATGCACACCGCATCTTGGAGCTTCCACACAGGAAGCCCAGGTGAATGTTGCTACAGCTGTTGCAGGCCAGATAATTGACTATTTAAAAAACGGCACAATTGCAAATGCGGTTAATGTTCCTTCTGTTACCGGAGAACTGTTGAAAAAAATCGGACCGTTTTTATTGCTTGCTGATAAAATGGGAAGCTTGCTTACCCAACTTTCGAAAGGCCCTTTTAAGGAAATTGTCATCGAATATACAGGCCATTTCGATGATCTTGACATGTCTCCTGTTTCAACAGCCGTTTTAAGAGGTTTGCTCGTACCTATTGTAAAAGATGATGTTAATTTTGTTAATGCCAATTTTATTGCAAAGGAAAGAGGTATAAAAGTTACTGAAACCGTAGCAGCCGATTCCGAAGATTTTATTAATCTTATTACAATAAAAGGTATTACTTCAGATAAAACTTACGTTGTTGCGGGTACCATTTTCGGTAAAAAAGATCCGAGAATTGTAAGAATAAATAATTTCAGACTTGAGATGCATCCAAGCGGACATCTTGCCTTAGTCCAAAATCTTGACAAACCCGGCGCAATCGGAAGTATTGGAACCGTTCTTGGCAAGAACAGTATTAATATAGGAAGAATGCAAGTGGGGCAGGAGGAGGAAGGAGAGAGAAATATCATATTGCTTAAAACCGATTTGCCGATTCCCGAATCCGTGCTTGAAGAATTAAGAGCATTGCCGCTGGTTAAGACTATTACGCTTCTTGAGCTTTAATATAAATGGGATAGTAGTATCTCAGAAAAACTGTACAAGCAAGCCAGTTTCAAAACGCCCCATTTTGGCCGATCTCTGCGTTGGGCTCAAATTTCAATCCTCGAAATACTAAAGGTATTCCTGTGGTTGAAATTTTCTCCCGCCTTGAGCTTGACCAAACTGAAACGTTTTGAAAGTGGCTCAAGCGGTTCAAATATATTCTTTGCTTGCAATCCGAGTTTTTGGAAATATAAGGAGAATAGCTATGCCTGAAGAAAATAAACCAAATTTTACAGTAAAAGACCGAAGAATTTTTTCCCAGGAAGATGAAAGTATTGATGAAAAAGAAAAAGCAGATGAAACAAAAGTTGAGGACTCAACAAAACAAAAGAAAAGCAAAAATGAGCCTTCAGATAAAAGACCGGATAATAATGATGCTCAAGCATGTTTGCCTGAAATTAATTTTCCAACCTTTATTATGTCTCTAAATGCATCTGCACTTGTAAACCTTGGGATTGTTGAAAATCCGGCAACCGGAAATAAAGAAACCAATCTTACCATTGCCAAACAGACAATAGATATTTTAAGTATGCTGGAAGAAAAAACCAGAGGTAATTTATCAAAAGATGAAGAAGGAATGCTAAAAAGCATACTTTATGATTTAAGAATTATTTATGTGAAAGAAAAAAAATAAAGTTCCGATATCAAAGGAGGCGCTAATGTGGCTTGATAAATTTGCAGCAATTAAGGGGCAAAAGGCAGTTTTTATTGTTTTGGCTATAGCAACAATTGTTTTGGTGTTTTCATGTTTTAACTCTTTGTCAGACAGTAACGCACAACCTGCTGTAGGCCAAAAAGCAATTACGGATGCGTCGGGTTTCGATAAAGAAATAAATCCGCCTGAAACAAGGATGATTCCGGAAAGTTTTAGTGATCTTGCAGAAATGGCCAGTCCGGCAGTAGTAAATATCCAGACAGTAAGAACTGCGAAAACAAAAAATATGTTCCGCCAGTTTCGCAGAGGGCCATCCGGAGATGATGACCCTATGGAAGATTTTTTCAACAAATTCTTCGGCCCTAACCAGCAAAGAGAATTTAAACAGCGCAGCCTTGGCTCAGGGTTTATAATTGATAAAGAAGGATATATAGTTACAAATAATCATGTAGTGCAAGACTCTGATAAAATAAAAGTTATATTAAAAAATGAGAAAGAATATAATGCCGAAATCATTGGTCGTGATCCAAATACTGATCTTGCGCTTATTAAAATAAAAGATAAAAACAATCTTCCGGTTTTGAAACTTGGCAATTCCGATGCATTGAAAGTCGGCCAGTGGGTTGTAGCAATAGGTAGTCCGTTTGGTTTGGAGCACACAGTGACGGCCGGAATAGTCAGCGCAAAAGGTCGGGTAATAGGTTCCGGCCCTTATGATGATTATATCCAGACTGATGCTTCAATCAATCCCGGCAACAGCGGCGGGCCTTTGTTGAATATGAACGGTGAGGTTATAGGTATAAATACGATTATCATTGCAGGCGGACAGGGCATCGGGTTTGCGATACCTATAAATCTTGCTGGGGGAATCGTTGATCAGTTGAAAAAATATGGTGACGTAACCAGAGGATGGCTTGGTGTCACTATCCAGGATTTGCCTGCCGATATATCTGAATATTTAGGTATTGAAGATGGAAAAGGTGTTCTTGTTTCAGATGTTATTCCCGGAGATCCTGCCGATAAGGCGGGAATAAGGTCAAAGGACATTATTACTGAGATTAACGATCAAAAAATTGACTCAAGCAGAACTCTTCTTAAAATAGTAGCTGCAATGAGTGTAGGCAAAAGTGCTAAAATCAAGGTGTTGCGAAATGGCAAGGAAAAGATAGTTAATGTTGAAATTGCCAAAAGATTGGATGAGAAAATAGCTTCAGCCAGGGATTCCTCAAGAGGGCAGTCAGATGATGATATAGGTATTCGTGTTGCCGATCTTACTCCTGATATAGCAAGAAATTTTAATATTTCTGATAATGAGGGTGCTGTTGTGGTTGCAATTGATCCCGATGGCTTAGCTGCCGAAGCCGGTATAGTACCCGGCGATATTATCAAAGAAATAAATCATCAGCCTATAAAATCTGTAAGAGAATATGCTGAAGAACTAAACAAAATCAAAAAGGATAAATCTTTAAATATTCTTTTGCGAAGAAATAAAGTCGGCTATATTTTAGTAAAAATTTCAAAATAAGTTACCAAAAGAAGTTACAATGATTGCTGGTGGGGAAAGGAAATATTTCCCCACCGAGCATTTTTTTTCAAGAGTTTTACAATATAACAGGTGGCATTAATTGAAAATCTTTTCTCCAGCGAAAGTCAATCTGTTTTTGCATGTATTAGGAAAAAGACCCGATGGCTATCATGAAATTGAAACATTAATGTGTTGTGTGAGTTTATATGATATAATGCATATTAATTTTACTAATGGCGCTACTTCCCTTACATGTACCGATCAGGAAATTCCATGTGATGAAAAAAATCATGCCATAAAAGCTGTTAATCTTTTTTCGGGGAAATTAAAAAAAAATATAGCGGTTAAGATACATATAGAAAAAAAAATTCCTTCAGGTGCAGGGCTTGGGGGAGGAAGCAGCAATGCCGCATCTGTATTATCAGCATTAAACATTCACTTCGGCCATCCGTTTTCAATAGAAGAAATAATGTCAATGGGACTTGAAATTGGTGCGGATGTCCCCTTTTTTTTATTTAATAAACCTGCTTTGGCAACCGGTATAGGTGAAAAGCTTGAAGAATATGCTTTGAAATTGGCCTATAAGATCTTGATTGTTTACCCCGGGTTTAGCGTTTCAACTGCAGATGTTTATAAAAATCTTAATTTAGGATTGACAAATTGTAAAAAAAAATTTAAGAGCTTATCCCTTAAACAGGAATTTGATGCGCAGCTTCTTTGTAATGATCTTGAGTATGTTACTGCTTCAATGTATCCTGAAATAAATACAATAAAAGAGGCTTTATTAAAGCAAAAAGCTTCGGGTGTTCTTATGTCTGGAAGCGGATCTTCAGTATTCGGTCTTTTTCCCGATAGCAACAGTGCAGCAAACGCGGTTACTGTTCTTTCGCAAAATAGAGGGTGGCGTATATTTGTTGTGGATTCAATAAATTGAAACGGTACCTTTGGATAGTTGGTATTACGGCCTTAATGTGTTTTTTATCTTGTCTCTGGGGTGTCGTCAAGCGGTAAGACACAGGACTTTGGTTCCTGCATTCGGAGGTTCGAATCCTCCCACCCCAACCATTATTTTTTATATCGAAACAGATGAAAGAAGAATAGTAAGTAGTTGAATTTTTTTAATTATTACAAAAGTATCATTAATGAAATATTGGAATAAGTAATGAGTGATTATGTAATCTTTTCCGGCAACTCAAGCATTGATTTGTCTAATAAAATATGTGATTATCTTAAAGTTGATCTTGGCGATGCCAAAGTTAAAACCTTTAGTGACGGTGAGATACAGATTGAAATAAATGAAAATGTAAGATCAAAAGATGTTTTTGTTGTTCAATCAACATGTGCACCGGTTAATGATAATCTTATTGAGTTGCTTTTGATGGTAGATGCGCTAAAACGTTCTTCAGCAAGGAGAATAACCGCTGTTATACCTTATTACGGTTATGCAAGGCAGGACAAAAAAGTAGCTCCTCGTGTTCCTATAAGCGCTAAGCTGGTTGCAGATCTGCTTACTGTAGCAGGAACAAACAGGCTTATTACCATGGATTTACATGCAGGTCAGATTCAGGGTTTTTTTAATATTCCTGTGGATAATTTGTTTGCGGCTCCTGTAATTATAGATTATATTAAATCTAATTTTGAAAACAACCTTGTTATTGTATCTCCGGATGCCGGTGGTGCTGAAAGGGCAAGAGCATATGCGAAGCGCCTTAATTGCGATCTGGCTGTGATAGATAAACGCAGAGAGGTGCCAAACAAAGTAAAAGGTATGTCGGTAATAGGCGACGTCAGAGAAAAGATTGCGATAATTATAGACGATATGGTCGATACAGCCGGTACTCTCACGGAGGCTGCAGTAGCAATTATTAAAAACGGAGCAAAAGAAATTCATGCCTGTTGCTCGCATCCGGTTTTATCAGGTCTGGCAATTTCGCGTATTACTGATTCGCCTCTTAAAAGCCTTGTCGTTACGGATACGATACCTCTGAATAAAGAAGCTTTAGCATGCAATAAAATAAAGGTATTATCATCATATAAGCTTGTTGGTGAGGCCATAATCCGAAGTTATAACGGAGATTCGGTAACATCGCTGTTTATTTAAATAATATGAGTTCCAGAAACATAAAACATACGGGTATTGTATTTCTATTAAGAATTTAGTATTATAATGATTCTCTCACGTTTTATCTGTGTACTCTATGGCTAATTAACCTGAAAAATCATATTAAAATTGTAAAACCAAAAGCTCCAGATGCAATGTTGATTAAGCATATGGATTTTTTATTTTGGAAAATGGTTGATTTTTTCAATATGAATCCATGAACAATAAGGAGGAAAATCTATTGGAGTTATTAAAAATTAAAGCAAAATTAAGAGAATCTACCGGCAACAGTCCGGCAAGAGCATTAAGGCGTATGGGTGAAGTTCCGGCTGTAATATACGGCCCGGGGAAAGATACGGTTTTATTATCTATTTCAAATAAAGACCTTGAAGATATACTAAAAAAAGGAAATATTAAACAGGCGCTTTTAAACATTGAGATACAAAACGGCTCCTCACATGCCAGAACAGCAATGATTAAGGAATTGCAAACTCATCCGTTATCCAGAAAGCTACTGCATGTTGATTTTTATGAAATTGCAATGGATAGGAAAATCAAGGTAAAGATTCCTGTTGTTACCAAGGGTATTGCAAAAGGGATAGATTCGGGCGGAATGCTTCAGGTAATCAAGAGGGAACTAGAAGTATTATGTTTACCCGTTGGAATTCCGGAATCAATTGAAGTTGACATTACCGAGCTTGACATTGGCGATTCCATACATGTTAAAGATATAGTTATGCCAGAAGGAGTTGAATTTCCGGATGATGTAAATTATACGGTAGTTACGGTTCTTTCTACCAAGTCCGAAGAAAAAGAAGTTGAAGAAGAAGTGGATGAGGTTGTAGCAGAAGATACAGCAGGCAAGCAGGAAACGAAATCAGAAGAGAAAGAATAATAAACTAACAAGCACATAGGTTATGCCAGAAAAAAGAGTTTGCCTTATTGCCGGTTTAGGTAATCCCGGCAATACATATGCAAAAACCCGTCATAATGCCGGATTTATGGTAATTGATGCATTAGCTGATATTTTTTCAATTCCGGTTGAGAAAAAAAAGTTTGAAACAATATATGGACGCGGGATTATAGAAGGCATAAATGTTATACTGACAAAACCTGTTGCCTTTATGAACAAAAGCGGACTTCCGGTTTATTCTCTTTCAAATTTTTATAAAATATTACAAAAAGATATATTGATCATATATGATGATATAGATCTTGCTTTCGGAAGAATCAAAATAAATCCGAGGGGAGGATCTGGAGGTCATAAGGGCATTATATCTTTAATAAATTCCTTTGGAAACGATAATATTTCCAGGATTCGCATAGGTATAGGACGTTCTGAATCCGGTACAAGTGTTTCAAACTATGTTCTCGATAAATTTAGTGCCAAAGAAAAAGATACGTTAAACCTCATAATTAAAACGGCCTGTGATGCTGCGGTAACGATTCTTTATAGCGGCATAGAAGAAGCAATGAACAGGTTTAATGATAAAAGAAATATTTTATGAAAACCAAAACCAAGTTTTTATGACAGTTCTTTTAATGAACTGATAAATTCTTTCATGTCTTCAGGCATTGGTGCTTCAAATTCCATTGTTTTATTTGTAACAGGATGAACAAATCTTATTTTCCAGGCATGAAGCATATGCCTTTTTACCTGTATAGAAAATTCTTGGTTTTTTTTTGAGTTATTTGAGTTGACAGATAGGTTTGATTTATTGCCATAAACCTGATCCCCTACAACTGGATGTCTTTTTGCCGCACAGTGAACCCTTATCTGGTGGGTGCGTCCGGTTTTAAGATCTATTTCAATGAGTGTTACAACTTTAAAACGCTCAATAACTTTCCATAAAGTTTCTGCCATTTTAGGCTTGCGGGTTAAAACGGACATTTTTTTTCTATCTGAAGGATGCCTTCCTATGGGAAGTTTTATTGATCCGGAATCCGGCTCCATGTTACCGTAAACAAGAGCGATATATTTCTTTTTAACCATTCTTTCCTTAAACTGCAAACTAATATTAGCATGGGAAATATCATTTTTTGCAACTACAAGAGCTCCTGAGGTATCTTTATCAAGCCTGTGAACAATACCTGGTCTTATTTCACCTCCTATCCCGGTTAAATCGGGACAATGAAATAAAAGAGCATTAACCAGAGTTCCCGAATAATGACCCGGTGCAGGATGTACCACTATTCCTGGTTGCTTGTTTATAACTATTATATCTGAATCTTCATAAAGAATATTTAATTCTATGGGTTCGGGAAGAAATAAGACCGGTTCCGGGTCAGGAATTGTTCCTGTGATTTTATCGCCGCATTTTACTTTATAACTTGGTTTTTTTATACGATCCTCAACTGTTATTTTCCCTTTGGTTATAAGAGAAGCGGCAATTGATCGTGAACAGGAAGGAACAGAAGATGATACAACAATATCAAGCCGTTTTCCGGAAACGGATTCGTCTGCATGGAATGTAAACTCATCCGAAGATATACGGGTGATGCAGGTTGTAGATAAAGATTGAATACTATTATTTTGATTAGATTTTGGATGCCGCCGACAGGAGCCAGCGGCATCTTGGATCATATTTTGGATCAAATGAATCTCTTTTTTCGGGAACATACTTATTGTTCCGCTTTTATTCTTCGGAAATTAATCCTTTGGCTTATCTTTAGCAGTAAATAAAGATTCAATTTCAGAAAATATTTTGTCCTCGCTGGTTTGTCTTGCGGTTGAGAGCTCTTTTACCAGAAGAGTTTGAGCCGTATCAAAAAGTTTTCGCTCTCCGAAAGAAAGATCTTTTGTTAATTTCAAAAGGTAAAGATCCCTGAAAACCTCTGCAACATCATATAATGAACCTGTTTTGATTTTGTCCATATAATCTCTGTATCTTCGGTTCCATGTTTGGGTATCGATAGGAGTTTCTTTCTTGCTTTTCATAAAATCATAAATTTTAGTAACTTCTCCTTCACTTATTACGTCCCTTAACCCAACCGAATCAACGTTCCATGTCGGAATCATAATAACCATTCCGTTTTCAAGAACTTTTATGATATAAAAATCGTGCTTTTCGCCATTTATAATTTTATTTTCAATAGCTTCTATCCGCCCGACTCCATGTGCAGGATATACAGCAAGGTCACCCACATGAAATTCACGTACTTCTTTTCTTATGAAGCGTACTCCAGCTCGTCCACCGTTTATTTTTGCGTTAGTATCGGTTGCTGCCGATACCGCGTTACAAGACCTTCGCATGATAACTAACCTCTGTTGTCCTATTTTAATATTGTCAAAAATTAAATGCAGAAAACTCAGAAAAAGGATAATATATAAGAAATTGATACCAGTAAAAATATTCTGCATATCGCCCATTTTTATTTATTATTAATCTAAATTTTACCTAATTCTTATTTATCCATTTATAATCTACAAATATATATAACATACTTTTGGAAATCAGGCAAGAAAATTAGATTTTGTGTCAGAAACACATAAACTGTCCTGTATTGTAGCACGTAATCTGTCCGGTTTACAATGGTCACCAATGGAGGTGACGAATGAGACGGACAGAGATGCGACAAGTGAACACTATTCCATGTTTTTTGTCCATGAGGAGGGGACTTTCAGTAGTTTGCAAGGGGCTATGGGATGTAATCAGTAAAGCGGGGTTCATTCAGTGCTCGTTATAGCGATAGGGGAAGCCATTACTGGTTTACTCCTGAGACAGGAGGCCGAAGTAAGCAAGACGCAGCCTACCCAGTTTAGGAGGGCCATGCAACGCTTGGGGATCGACATGATTGCCGCCTATTCTCTGCAAGCACGGGACAATGCCGTTGAATTAAGCGGGTTGCCTGTATATCGAATTGATCTTTATCGAGCAAAGACGTGACAAGAATTTCAGTTTTACCGGAAGGCAATTCAATACGAATTAGCAGAACTCTGATATCTGTTGTATCAAGCCCCATTTCTTTGCACACTCTGATGGAAGGATATGTCTGCGGCAGTTTAACAATTTTTTCCTTCTTGCCGGAATTGAAAAACTTCTTGATGATTTTCCATTGGGATACTTTAACACGTGCACAAAAATGAGCATTGATGGATAAGATTAAATTGAAAAGCCACGCAGCCGGATATCCTCGATCCAGTAATACCAGATCAGATTGCATCAATTTTGTAAGCTGATTGTTTTTTGTTTTGAAAAACCCTTTCAGTTCGATTTCTATTAGGACCCTTTATTAAGGTTTGCAAAGAAGGTTATTATATTTTTAAAAGAAAGTGAGCGATTTCGGGTAAAATGTTTTTACATTTTTTCTCCTTAGTGATTATTTGCGATATTATTGTTAATTTAATATGTTACACTATATTTGCAAGTGGTTTTTATTAAATATATAAAATATAGGAGCTTTTCCATATTTTTCTTCTATCTCTATGATGAAGATAAATAATTTTTTTAACAGTACTGCCTTAGCAGGTCTTTTATTTGCAGTTACCAACAAATTCAAAGTCAATAGCAGGTGGTAAGGAATTAGGATCAACCGTAACTGTATTTATAAAGTTATGGGCTTGTTTAATGCCGGGCTTACAAAAAGTAAAATAATGATATGCTCCCAATAAACTTTAAATTAAATTGTTGATGGCACAGCAATATCAGTCCCAGCCACATCAGCTGCTTCCACCAATTTCAGGCCAAATTGTTTAGCTCGGTTTTTCATGTTTTTTATTATTCTCTGTTTATATTGCATCT
>JAHITX010000014.1 GCA_018817425.1 Pseudomonadota bacterium | reverse complement strand
CTTTTGAAATATACCCTTATGTGGGAATATACTGAAAAAGGCAAACGTGCATTGGACAAAGCGGGTATCGAGATTCCCTATCCTCATATGCAGCTGTTTTTAGAACAAACCGAAGGATTAAAGCTCTTAGCGGCAAAAGATCGCAAGTGAGTTATTCTCTTGTTGAAGGGGGCAACCGGTTATATTAAATTCTAAATGCGGTTACCCTGGATTGAACTTCAAAAACTATTGACATTAGTAAAAAACTGTCATAAATAATGGCATTTCGTGGGCGGGCATAACTCAGCTGGTAGAGTGCAAGCTTCCCAAGCTTGGAGTCGCGAGTTCGAATCTCGTTGCCCGCTCCAGGTAAAATTCGCCTTATCAAAAGGCTTTTAGGCAGGGTCGATGAATATGCATTTTGGAGATACTTTTTGAATATGTTTGCTTTCAGAACCATGTAGTTTTTCACGATCCATTTTTTATAAGAAGTATCATATTCATAAGGAGACGGGCGATAGCCCGTTTTTTATTTTATTATTTTGGCGAACTATTCTTATTTCAAAAGGATCTTTGTTAATAATTATTTGATTGTATGAAAAAGCGCAAAACGGAAACAAAACTTATCAGCCCAATGACACGGGAAGAAATAATGGTTAAAGTTAAAGATTTTGCTTATCCGCTATGCAATTCAAAAGGTTTGGAGCTAATTCATGCTGAATATCAGAGGGAAACAGGAGGTATCGTAATTCGTCTTTATATTGAAAAACAAGGTGGGATTACACTAAACGACTGCACCTGGGTAAGCCGCCAGTTAAGTGATATTCTGGATGTTAATCTGAATACCGGCTGGCCGTATAGCCTTGAAGTTTCATCGCCCGGCGCTAATCGCCCATTAGGAAAGCCGGAGGATTTTGAGAAGTTTAAAGGCAATATGGCAACAATCAGCACTTTTGTTCCTCTTGAAGGACAAAAAAAATTCAAAGGGGTTCTGCTTGGCTATAATGATGGTTTTGTTAATATTATCGTTAATGACAAAACTGTTGCAATCCCTTATAAGGAAATCACAAAGGCACAGCTTTTCAACTATAACGGAGCAAACAAATGCTAATATCAGAAATAAAACGTGTTGTTGATCAAGTCAGCCGGGACAGGGGTATAGATAAAAGTGTTCTCATTACGGCAATTGAAGAAGCGCTAAAATCCGCTGCAAGAAAAAAATATGGGAATAAAATCGATATAGAAATTAATTATAATGAAGAAAGCGGTGATATCGAAGCTTTTCAGTTTAAGAAAGTAGTTGAAACCGTTACGGATGAAATAACGCAGATCAGTCTTAAAGAAGGGCAAAAACTGGATCCGGAATGTGAAATTGGGGATAGCCTCGGAACAAAAATGGATACCACAGCTTTTGGAAGAATAGCCGCCCAATCTGCAAAACAGGTCATTATACAGAAAATGAAAGATGCTGAAAGAAATGCTGTTTATTCAAGTTTCATTGACCGTAAAGGTGAAATAATAAACGGCATCGTTCAGCGAATTGAACATTCCGGAGATATTATCGTGAACCTCGGACAGACAGAAGGCATTCTGCCGATTCATGAACAAATCCCAAAAGAGACCTATAAGCGTGGTGAACGCTTAAGAGCGCTTCTTATGGATGTACTTCAGGATTCACGAGGCCCTCAAATTGTTCTTTCCAGAACGCATTCGAATTTTCTGGCAAACCTTTTTAAAACAGAAGTTCCTGAAATAAGCGAAGGAATTGTAAAGATAATGGGCACTGTGCGTGAACCGGGGGTTCGGGCCAAAATAGCCGTATCTTCAACTGATTCTGATATACATCCGGTAGGTGCCTGTGTTGGCATGAAGGGAAGCCGGGTTCAAAATGTTGTTCAGGAATTAAGAGGTGAAAAAATTGATATAATACCATGGCATGTTGATTCGGCTAAATATGTATGCAATGCCCTGGCTCCGGCTGAAATAATAAGAGTTATTATTGATGAAGACAGTCATGCTATGGAAGTGATAGTCCCTGATGATTCCCTTTCCATCGCTATAGGCAAACGCGGCCAGAACGTACGCCTTGCTTCAAAGTTGACTTCCTGGAACATAGATGTTCAAGGTGAATCACATTATGATGCGGTATTGAAAAACGGTTATGATTCTCTTGTATCTTTACCCGGAGTTGGAATAAATCTTGCCAATTTATTAATTGAAAAAGGTTTTACATCCGTAGAGGAAATCAGTAACGCCTCCGCAAGTGATCTGATGGAAATAAAAGGTATCGCCAAAGAAAAAGCCGAGAAATTGATAGATTTTGCAGCAGAAGCAATTTCCAAAGGCAATGATAACAATGACAATCAAAGTACCGAAGAAGAAAATCCTGACATCGATGACAATAAAAGTGCAGAGGAAGAAAATCCTGACATCGGTGACATTAAAAGTACCAAAGAAGAAAATTCTGACATCGGTGACATTAAAAGTACCGAAGAAGAAAATTCTGACATCGATGACAATAAAAGTGCAGAGGAAGAAAATTCTGACATCGGTGACATTGAAAGTACCAAAGAAGAAAATTCTGACATCGGTGACATTAAAAGTACCGAAGAAGAAAATTCTGGCATCGACAATAAGAATTTATAACTACCATATAAATTTTTGCAAATATAGTTTATGTGCAATAAAATACTGGGTTGCTGTAAATATAATAATCATTTAGTGAAAGACCGGTTAATAACAATATTTGGGGGGCTGCATGGCAAAGATCAGAGTATACGAACTTGCCAGAGATCTTAATATGACGAACCAGGCTCTTCTTGACAAGATAAGAAATATGGATATCTACGTTAAGAGCCACGTTAGTTCTTTGGATGAAGAAACAGTTAAAAAAATTAAAGCCGGCTTAAATAGTAACGTAAAGTCGGAAGAAGTGGCTGAAGTCCGCATTAAGCCTACGATAATCAGAAGGCGAAAAGTTGTTGTTCAGGAGCAGACAGAAACGAAACCTGAAACAACATCTGAGATAGAGCCTGAAATGCAACCTGAAGAGCAAAAAGAGAAGGCTGTTGAAAAAGTTGATTCGGAAGAGCAGGCGCCCGAACCCATAATCGAAAAAGCTGTCGAAGAAGTCACAAAGCCGTCTACGGAAGAAAAGCCGGAGGTTAAGCCCCCTGCCGAGACCCAAAAACAGCCGATTAAAAAGACTGCCCCCCCCGCAAAAGTACTTAAAAAAGCCAAAAAAGAACAACCGGCAAAAATCCTTAAATTACCTGAGGTTAAAAAGAAAGAGGAAGTAATACAAGAACATCCCCTTTCACACGAAGTTGCTCCGACTAAAACGGAACCGCCAAAGGAACAAATATCTAAAATAACGGATGCTTCAAAACAGGCCAAGCCCTTGGAATATAAGAATAAAACCGGTGGACACATCAAAAAGACGGTTGAAATAACCCCGGATTTTCAGGGGAAAACTGATTCTACAGCTGCGGTTACAAAAAAAGAAGAAGCTGTTTCTGATAAAAAGAAAGTTAAAGGCAGGGAAAAGCGCGAAGAAGAACCCGATTTCAGGGACAAAAAATTAACCAAAAAGAAACCTTTTAAGAAAAAAGAAATAGTTGAAGCAGAAGATCTTTTTTCGCCGGAACCCAAAATTCGTAGAGAAAAAAAAGGAGCTAAGGTTAAGGCTTCTCATGGGCAAAAGACACAGTTAACTACACCAAAAGCTATAAAACGCCGGATAAAAATTGATGACGCAATTGTATTATCCGATCTTGCAAAAAGAATGGGTATAAAGTCGAGTGAAATGATAAAAACGCTTATGGGCTTAGGTGTGCTTGCGACTGTAAACCAAACAATAGATTATGATACTGCTTCACTGGTTGCAGCCGAATTTAGTTATGAAGTCGAACGTGCATCTTTTGAAGAAAGCAACTATTTAAAAGAAGAGAAGTATGACCCCAGCGCTCTTGTAAGCAAACCCCCGGTAGTTACTATAATGGGCCATGTTGATCATGGAAAGACCTCTCTTTTGGATGTAATACGCAAAACCAAAATAACAGAAGCAGAGGCTGGAGGCATCACTCAGCATATAGGGGCTTACCATGTTTCAACCGATAACGGACAGATAATATTTTTGGATACTCCCGGCCATGAAGCTTTTACAGCTATGCGCGCAAGAGGAGCAAAAATAACGGATATTGTTGTACTTGTTGTAGCAGCCGATGATGGAGTAAAACCGCAAACCGTAGAAGCTATTAATCATGCAAAAGCAGCTGCTGTTCCGATAATTGTTGCTATAAACAAAATGGACAAACCTGAAGCAGATCCGGATCGTGTTAAGCGTGAATTGGCTGAACATAATCTTGCGCCGGAAGAATGGGGAGGTACCACTCCTTTTATTAAAGTATCTGCAAAACAGAATATCGGAATAGACGATTTGCTTGAAATGATTCTTCTTCAGGCAGAGGTTCTTGAATTAAAAGCTAACCCAAATAAACTTGCTGTAGGCCATGTGGTTGAAGCCAATCTGGATTCCGGAAGAGGGCCTGTCGCAACAGTACTGATAAAAGAAGGAACGCTTCATTTAGGCGAATCCGTTGTTTGCGGAATACATTATGGTAAAGTGCGGGCACTCTTAAATGACAGGGGTATGAAAATAGACGAGGCCGGCCCGTCAATTCCGGTCGAGGTTGTAGGCTTTTCGGGTGTGCCTATGGCAGGGGATGAACTTGTAGCTCTTGCCGATGAAAAGGATGCCAAACAGGTCAGCACTTACAGGATTCAGAAACAGCGTTCCAAAGAGTTGGCTAAAACAAGCAGACTTAACCTTGAAAATCTATTTGACCGGATTCAGGAAGGCAAAATCAAAAGTCTGACCTTAATAGTAAAAGCAGATGTTAACGGTTCTATAGAAGCAATAAGAGATTCGCTGAACAAATTGTCAAACGATGAAGTTAAAATTGATATAATTCATTCCGGAACCGGAACCATTACAGAATCTGATGTATCTCTTGCAGCTGTTTCAAATGCCATTATCCTTGGTTTTAACGTCCGTCCCAGTTCCAAAGTACAAATGATGGCAAACGAAGAAAACGTTGATATTCGTTACTACAATATAATATATAATGTAATTAAGGATATAAAGAATGCGATAGTCGGGTTGATGGCTTCGACATTTGTAGAAAAATTCTTAGGCAGAGCCCAGGTCAGGGAAGTCTTTCATGTTCCTAAATTTGGTACTATTGCAGGCTGTTATGTCTTAGATGGTAAAATAGAACGTGGCCGTCAAACACGCCTGATCAGAGACGGTATAGTATGCTTCGAAGGAAAGAATTCTTCTTTAAAGCGATTTAAAGATGATGCTAAAGAGGTCTTGACCGGATTTGAATGCGGAATCGGCATAGAAAATTATAATGATATAAAAGTTGATGATGTAATTGAATTTTATTATATAGAAGAAGTTAAACCGGAATTCGAATAATAAATATGGTCGTCGGTCTAGGAATAATTACTTTCAGGCTTCATGACTGCCGCTCTCTGAAAAGCAAAAGAAAAATTGTAAAATCACTTATCGGCAGACTACAGAACAATTTCAACGCATCGGTTGCAGAAGTAGACTCAAATGATATTTACGAGGAAGCAATAATAGGCATAGCCTTTGTAGGAAATGACAAGGCTATGGTTAATTCCAAAATAGATAAAGCTTTTAGCTTTGCTGATGAATTGGGTCTTGCCGAAATTGTAAATACTGAAATGGAGTTAATCAATATATGACAGGTTTTTCAAGGGCTGAAAGAGTCGGCGGGCAGATACAAAAAATTATATCTGCACTACTGTTAAAAGATATAAAAGACCCTCGTCTTGAAATGACGACAATTACTGATGTCAAAATGTCTAAAGATCTCAAAATTGCGCGCATTTATTTTACCACAACCGGCGGCAAAACTAATGCTGACGAAGCATTAAAAGGTTTTAAAAGCGCCGCCGGATTTTTAAAACGCTCTTTGTCAAGCGAACTTTCTTTGCGATATATGCCTGAGATTTCTTTCTTTTATGATGAATCATATGATTATGGAGAACGGATTGAAAACGTTCTAAAGTCAATAAAAATGGACTCATAAACACAAAGGATAATGGACCGCATAATAGAACATCTGATAAATAGCTCTAATGTGCTGATCACTTCTCATATAAACCAGGATGGTGATGCAATAGGGTCTTTGCTTGCCGTTGGTTTTGCTCTTGGTTTTCTTAATAAGAAAACATTTTTGTTGAACGAAAGCTCCATTCCTTCGGTTTATCGATTTCTCCCTGGGACTGAACTCATAAAATATAAAATTAATGAGCTTTATGAATTTGATACGGCCGTTATTCTTGATTGCGGAAATTTAGAGCGCATAGGAAAATCTGCAAAGGCAGTAGCGACGATTCCGGTTATTATTAATATAGACCACCATGTAACAAACACAGGTTATGGAACCTGTCGGCTTGTCGATACATCAGCTTGTTCAACGGCAGAATTAGTTTATCGTATAATAAAAAAGATGAATATTCCCATTAATAAAGAAATTGCTACTTCAATATATACGGCCATTTTAACTGACACCGGGTCTTTCAGGGCTTCAAATACAAACGGACCGGCTTTCGCAATTTGTGAAGAAATGATAGCTTACGGAGCAGATCCCTATAAAATCGCACAAAATGTTTATGGAAAATATTCTTTAGGACGCATCCGTCTTTTAAACCTTGCTCTTGATTCCATTGCAATATCAGAAAACGGCAAACTTTCAATGATGACCATAACCTCGGATATGATTAACGAGACCGGAACTAAATCTGAAGACATTGATGGCCTTATCAGCTATGCTAAACGTATTAAAGGTATAAAAGTTGCTGTTCTTATTCAGGAAAAAAGAAACAGCAAAAGCAAAATAAAAGGTATTAAGAATTTTCATGTAAGTCTGCGTTCGGATGGAACCATTGATGTTACGGATATAGCCTTATCCTTTGGCGGGGGCGGACACTTCAGTGCGGCAGGTTTTAATCTTGAAACCGGTTTGGATGAATTAAAAACAATTATTATGAGGTTTGCTGAAAAGTTATAACTATAGCTTCACAACAGTGGCGGCATATAAAGGGATATGGTAGTAGGTTGGGGTTTTAAACCCCGCCAACTCTGCTTAAAGGGTGTATAAAAATTAACAGCGGATTATTAATTATTGATAAACCTGCTGATATAAGTTCAGCAAGGGCAGTTTCTATTATAAAAAAACTGACAGGTGCAAAGAAAGTGGGACACACAGGCACTCTCGATCCTTTTGCCACGGGAGTATTGCCATGCTGCATAAATGAGGCAACAAAAATCTCAAGATTTTTTCTTGAAGGAAATAAAAAATATATTGCCAGGCTGTGTTTAGGGATTGAAACAGATACACAGGATTTTACAGGTGAAGTTATATCAACAAGCAAGGATTTGAATTTTTCGGAAGAAGATATAGTAGCGGTTTTTAAAAAATATGAAGGAAGCATCGATCAGGTTCCTCCGGCTTATTCAGCTTTAAAACATAAGGGAATTCCTCTTTATAAGTATGCAAGACAAGGCAAGCCAATTCTTAAACCGCCCAGGAAAATTGACATACATTATATAAAACCTATTAATATAAATCTTCCTGAAGTTCTTTTTGAAGTGTCTTGCTCGGCTGGCACATATATAAGAACATTATGCGCAGATATCGGAAAATCTCTTGGATGCGGTGGACATCTTAGTCAATTAAGAAGAATTGAAAGCTGCGGATTAAACATAAACCAGGCTCTATCTATTGATATCCTTGAGGAAATTATATCAAAAGAGGGTAATATTTCGAAACATTTGTTAAACATGTCTGATGCACTTAAACATATCCCCGGATATATAGCCGATGATATATTGATCGAAAAGTTATCCCATGGTAAATTAATTACCGAACGTGATATTAATTTAGTACAAACAAACAAAACGGATAGCTTTATTAAAATTGTAAACAACAATAACGATCTTTTGGCCATTTTAAATAAGATCGGAAATAAATTTATCTATTGTTGTGTGATTAACAATAATTGAACCAGGATAAAAAAACAGGCTTTTTACTGAATAAAATTTGTTGTTTGTTTGTATTTATAAATGTATATAAAGAAAAAGAATATTATTTTTGTCAATTTTAATCTGTAATATGGTTTATAAAATAATAGTTAACAATGTATAATCAAATAGTTATTTCCAGATAGAAAACAGGAGGCAAAAAGAAATTGGTTTTTAAAACAGATGATAAAAAGGAATTGATCGAAAAATATAAATTACATGAAAGCGATACCGGCTCTCCGGAGGTACAGGTGGGCCTATTAACTTTCAGAATAAGTTATCTTACCGAACACCTTAAGGTTCATGCCAAGGATCATCATTCAAGAAGAGGCTTGCTCATGCTTGTAGGTAAAAGGCGCAGACTCTTAAATTATGTTAAAAACAAAGATGTACAACGTTACAGGACAATCATTACTACTCTTGGTTTGAGAAGATAATTTTTTTGATCAGTTCAAAGTGCAGATCCTTACGAGCCGAAAAAATATGCCTGCCGGTAATGAGCGTAGCATCGTTCCACTCTCTTAAATATCCGGAAAGATAAAAATGGGTATCGAAAGTCAATAGAGGTTTATATGACCATACAGCTCTTAAACCTCTATTCTAAATTGCTGCAAAGGAATACATTCTGAAGTTATTATTCTATACAGCAGAGCCACTTTCAAAACGTTTCAGTTTGGTCAAGCTCAAGGCGGGATAAAATTTCAACCGCAGGAATACATTGAGTATTTCGAGGATTGAAATTTGAACCCAACGCTTAAGATCGGCCAAAATGGGGCATTTTAAACTGGCTCAGCAGGTTAGATTCATCTTTCATGAATAGATTATTGTATAAAATCCGTTCTGTAAAAGGTTGTTAACTCTGCATTACACAATAAATTCGTTTCAGCAATCATAACGTTACAATGACAAATGTTAATTATTATTTAGGAGAATTTTATGATAAACACATATAGCGCCGATATAGGGGGAAAAACTCTTAGCATACAGGCTGGCAAACTGGCTAAACAGGCGTCAGGATCGGTGACTGTGCAATACGGTGATACTGTTGTTCTTGTTACCGCAGTTTCTTCATATGATGAACGTCCCAGGGATTTTTTGCCGCTTTCCGTCGAATATCAGGAAAAAATATATGCGGCAGGGCGCATACCCGGAAATTATTTCAGACGAGAGATTGGAAGACCTTCGGAAAAGGAAACACTGACTTCGCGTCTTATTGACAGGCCAATCAGGCCCTTGTTTCCCAAAGGTTACGGTTGCGAAATTCAGATAATTGCAACAGTTTTATCAATGGATCAAGAAAATGATCCTGATGTACTTGCTATGATAGGCACATCGGCCGCTCTTGAAATATCCGATATACCTTTTGCCGGACCGATTGCCAGTGTCAGGGTTATCAGAAAAGACGGACAATTTATTGCAAACCCGACAATAAATGAGTGCGAGGGCAGCGATATAAATATTATCGTTGCAGGCTCAAAAACCGGTGTAGTCATGGTTGAAGGCGGAAGCAACATAGTCAGCGAAAAAGATATGCTTGAAGCAATCTTTTTCGGCCATGAAGCTATGCAGCCTATCATTGACATTCAACATAAGCTAAGAGAAACCAACGGACTTCCAAAAAGAAATTACACCGAAAAAGAAAAAGACAACGCTTTTGAAGAAACGGTTGAATCCATTGCTGCCTCCCGTATACGCGAAGCTCTTCTTATACCGGGAAAAATCGACAGACAATCTGCCATGCGCACCCTAAAGGCCGAATTATTTGAGCAACTTGGCGCTGAGTATACCGAACGCAAAGATGAGTTTTCTGAGATATTTTATGGTTTACAGAAAAAAATAACCAGGGCCCTTATAGTTAACGAAGGTCAGCGCTTAGACGGCAGAAAATATGATGAAATAAGGCCCATTACATGCGAAGTAGGCGTGCTTCCAAGACCACACGGCAGTGCTCTTTTTACTCGAGGCGAAACACAGGTTCTGGCAGTACTGACACTTGGGTCAGGTCCTGATGAACAAAGAGTTGAAACATTAAGCGGTGAAGAATTAAGGCCGTTTATGCTGCACTATAATTTTCCGCCTTATTCAGTTGGCGAAACCAAACGCGTTGGCGGACCAAGCAGAAGAGATATTGGCCATGGCGGCCTTTCTACCCGTGCTTTAGAAAAAATACTTCCGGCCAAAGAAGACTTTGATTATACAATACGTCTTGTTTCCGAAGTTCTCGAATCAAACGGTTCATCATCAATGGGCACTGTTTGTTCAGGGTCTATGGCTTTAATGGATGGAGGAGTCCCGATTAAGGCGCCGGTTTCAGGAATTGCAATGGGTCTTGTTAAAGAAGGAGATCAGGTTGTAATTCTTTCCGATATACTTGGAGATGAAGATCATTCCGGAGATATGGATTTTAAGGTTACAGGAACCCGGGAAGGAATAACCGCTCTTCAGATGGACATAAAAATTCATGAGCTTTCCAAATCTATAATGGAAAGTGCCTTGGAGCAGGCACGTACAGGCAGAATTCATATCCTTGAAAAGATGCTGGAAGCTATTAACCAGCCCAGGGAAGCAATATCCCCGCATGCTCCGGCTATATTCACCGTAAAGGTTCATCCTGACAAGATCAGGGAAATTATTGGCCCTGGTGGGAAAACAATCAGATCTATACAGAGCGAAACAAACACCCGCGTTGAAATTGACGACTACGGTCTTGTGAAAATTGCAGCTGTATCTAAAGAAGACGGAGCTGCCGCTTTAAATCTTATAAACAATATAACACAAGAACCGGAGATCGGCGCTGTATATGACGGAACCGTGGTTAAGATCATGGATTTTGGCGCTTTTGTGCAGATTATGCCCGGCACAGACGGCCTTGTGCATATATCTCAGCTTGCAACCCGAAGAGTAACCAAGGTTTCGGATATAGTAAAAGAAGGGGACACAATTAAAGTTAAGGTTCTTGAGATATCCAAAGACGGCAAAATCCGCTTAAGCCATAAGGCCGTTTTAGAAGATGAAAATGAACCGGCCTGAAAATAAAACCGTACTTTCAAACGGCATCAGAGTAATTACTGCCAACATGCCCCAATCGTGTTCAGTTTCAATGGGTATATGGGTAAACTCAGGGGCTCGCGATGAATCGGAGGAAGAAAGTGGTCTTTCCCATTTTATCGAACATATGCTTTTTAAAGGTACAGCTAAAAGGTCGGCATTTCAGATTTCCAAAGAATTTGACTCCATGGGGGGAAACACAAACGCATTCACCTCCATGGAGACAACCTGTTATCATTCCAAAGTAATAACATCCCATATTATAACTGCCAGTGATCTTCTCTTTGATATTTTTTTAAATTCCGAATTCGATATCAAAGAAATTGAAAAAGAACGCCCTGTGATAATCCAGGAAATAGGAATGGTTGAAGATTCTCCGGAAGATTATATACATCATCTTTCCGGCCAATGCTTTTTCAAAAACAATCCTCTCGGGTCTTCAGTACTTGGGACACGCTCAAATATTATTAATTTTAAGCCGGAAAAAATAAAAGAGTTTTTTACCTTACGTTACCAGCCCTCCCGGATTATTATTTCTGTTGCCGGAAACATAGAACATGAAAATATTTTAGATATTGTATGCCCGGTTTTTGAATCTTATCAAAATACTTCATCTTTTCCTGAACGTATAAATCCTGATGTGCAAAAAGGTGCTAATATATTTGACAAGGATCTTGAACAGGCTCATATATGTGTTTTATATAAAGGCTTGCCTCTCACAGATGAAAGAAGATATGCTTTTTCACTTATAAATACAATACTCGGCGGCAATATGAGTTCAAGGCTTTTTCAAGAAATACGTGAAAAAAGAGGTCTTGCCTATTCAGTATATTCTTTTATCTCCTCCTATATAGATACAGGTATGTTTGGTGCCTATGCTGCGGTTGATCCGGATAATGCCCTTGATGCAGCAGCTTTAATTATAAAGGAAATTAAAAAGATTAAAGAAAATACTATAAGTGATAGCGAACTTAAAGAATCGGTAGAGTATACAAAAGGCTGTTTGCTTCTTGCTTCCGAAAGTACTGATAATCAGATGTTCAGACAGGCGCAAAACGAAATAATATTTAATCGCCATATTCCGCTTCAGGAAGTAATCGACAAAATCGAATCGGTAAAAAAAGATACAGTATCAGATTTGGCGAATTTGCTTTTTGATCCTGCTAATCTTTCACTAACCGTTCTTGGACCTGTTGCAGATAAAAAACAGTTTATGGATGTTTTAAATTCTTAATAATGGAAAATATACCTACAATACGTTTTTTACGGTTAAACCCTGATAAAGATGCTGATATCCCTTTACCGTGCTATATGACACCCAATAGCGCAGGTATGGATGTATATGCCTGTCTTGCAAAAGATGTTGTCGTTAAACCAGGAGACATCGCCCTGATACCTACCGGTTTTGCAGTATCTATTCCCGAAGGATTTGAAATTGAAATACGCCCAAGAAGCGGGCTTGCCGTTAATCACAGGATAGGCCTGATAAATTCTCCAGGCACCATAGATTCGGATTATCGTGGTGAAATAAAAATAGCAGTAATTAACCATGGGAATAAGGATTATACTTTCAAACGCAAAGACAGAATTGCCCAGATGCTATTAAAGCGGGTTTACCAGGCAAAAATAGAGCTTGTTGAAAGTCTTGAGGAGACAAAGCGCGGTACAGGAGGTTTCGGGCATACCGGAGTATAATGTGAAGGAAAATACTTCATTTAAAAAACCCGATAAATCATCAGATCTTAAGCTTTGCATGCTTGCAAGCGGCAGCAAGGGAAATTCAATATATATTTCAGACGGCCACACATCAGTTCTTATTGATGCCGGATTGTCCGGTATTGAGATTGAACGAAGGATGAAAGCAAACAATCTTGCTCCCGATAATCTTGACGCAATTATTGTAAGCCATGAACATTCCGATCATATAAGCGGTGTAGGAGTACTTTCCCGCAGGTTTTCCATCCCTGTGTATATAAGCCATAAAACCCAACAAGCCGCATCTTCATTTCTTGGAAAAATTGCTGAATTTATAAATTTTGAATGCGGTACGGGCTTTAATATAAATGGTCTTTCTTTCTATCCTTTTTCATTATCCCATGATGCAAAAGATACGTCAGGATTTACGGTATCTAAAAACAAAACAAAAATCGGAATTGCAACTGATCTTGGGATTGCAACTACAATGGTAAAAGAGAATCTGAAAAAATGTTCCATACTTGTTCTTGAAGCAAACCATGATCCTGAAATGCTTACAAACGGCCCCTACCCCTGGCCGTTAAAACAGCGGATAAAAAGCCGCTCGGGCCATTTATCAAACCAGGAGTCAAAAGTACTGCTACAGGAAATCCAGCACAATAACCTCGAACATGTGATTTTATCCCATATAAGTGAAACAAACAATACCCCGGAAAAAGTGCTAAGCGTGGTAGGTTGCGCCCTGACATGCTGTAAAGCCAAAATCGATGTAGCACGCCAGGACAGATGCGGTGCTATTATTAATTCCTCGTAAATAAATAAAAAGGATTATAAAAAATGAAAATATGTTTTCCCGTGGAATCTGATAAGGGACTGGATAGTGAAGTGTTCGGGCATTTCGGCACAGCCCCGAGCTTTGTGGTTTTTGATACAGAAACAAAATCTACTTATACAATTAACAATCAGGATTTGGGCCATGCGCACGGTAAGTGCAGCCCCTTAAAAGCATTAGATGGACAAATGGTTGATGTAATCATTGTTGGCGGCATTGGAGCAGGAGCTATCAACAAATTAAATGAAATGGGAATCAAAGTTTATAGGGCGAATAAAGGTTCAGTTCAAGAAAATCTCAAAATATTTCAAAGTACCATAATGCCTGAAATGACTATACAACATGCCTGTGGCGGTCATGCCGGCGGTGAATGCGGACACTAACAAAAAAACTTAAGGACAAAAGAAATGCCTGCATATTTAACACTTGAGATATTTTTCGATTACATCTGACCCTGGTGTTACTTCATTACCGGACGTATTGAACAGCTTCAGAAAGAATATAAAATTGCCACACAGTGGCGGGCATTTCCACTTCACCCGGATATACACAGAAGATGAGCTTTACATTGAAGCAACATACAGCATGGCCTATCGCTTTATTTTACTTTCTCAACATCATATCCCGCACCTTTCCATGCAAAAATGCCTCCCGGAAACCGGTACACGTTTTTGTATCCTAGTTTCTTGGCCCATAAAGCTCCGTTGTGGCTTCTGGTACACTTGACAAATCCACAGTAAATCACGATGATTTTATCTTTGTCCGGCCCCAGCAGGGCAGCAAAGTCTTGTTCTGTTTTGCCGTTTGTTTCCGCATTATCCCATTTTTCCATTAGGGGTATTGGAAAAAGAAATTGTTTTGCGCCGGGGATGTGGGCTTTTTTGTAGCTATCCTTGTATGGCATGGTATCAACGATCACCATGTCTTTTCTATCATCTTTCATTTGTTTAAGTTCGCTTGTGGTAATGACATCATATCCACCCTGCTGCACTTCTTTCACCAGTTTCACCGCTTTGGCTTCTAAATCGACCTCTTTTTCAAATTTGTTTTTTGCCACAGAGGATAAGGGCATCAGTAAAATTGCGGCAATAATTATAATCACTGTATTAATCCATCGCTTATTCATGATTTAACTCCTTGTAACATTTTATTAAAAGTTGTCCCCAAAATATTAATTGGTGAATGCGAAGTCTTTATTCGCCATAGATACAAATAGGCAGAGCAACCCACCAATACACCATCTTTTAAAATTGCAGCTCTCAACCCATGAAACGCCTTTGCTTCGGGATCACCCGGCGAAAAGCATCCACAATCTATGTCAAATCCCAGGTAGTCAGCATATCCCAACACCCCGATAAAAAGCAGCAACAACGCGGTAATAACAAAAAGGCTTCCGCGCAAATCAAAAACAAGTCCGATACCGGCCAAAATTTCCAAAATAGGAAGCAGGACGGCTACTATTGGAACCATGCTTTCGGGTACAAGTCCGTAAGCACCAATTAATTCGGAAAATGCCTCGGTATCAGGTAGTTTTGAAGCCCCGGCATACACAAAAGTTATAGCAATAGCCCAGCGAATGACAGGATACGACCATTTCAAAACTTTGTTATTCATTTGGTTCTCTTTTGTTTTTGATGTTTAACGATTTTATAATACCAAGGCGAAATTCTAAAAGTCCAATCGATAATTTAAATGCAATACCCCATGAGAAAGAGATTATATAAATATCTCCTGGAAGTGAAAGATACTATAAGATAACTTTTTATTTATGCTTATTAAAAGGATAAAAAATACGAAGGCCGAACATATTATTGCAAAAAATATGTTGATATATTAATATAATTTCAAAATTATCATTAATTAACGATTGTTAAGGAGATTGGTCAATATGAAAATTCATACGCTGTTATTGCTTGTCGCCCTGGCAGTAATTGCCGCTTTTGCTGCACTTAATTGGACCACATTTACAACACCTACAACTCTTTCCCTGGGTTTTACCGCAGTTCAGGCACCGCTTGGACTAGTCATGCTTGGAGCCTTGTCTTTTCTAACAGTCTTGTTCCTTGTTTTTATGATCTATCTGCAAACATCGGTGCTATTTGAGTCTCGTCGCCATGCACGTGAACTACAGGCCAATCGTGAACTTGCAGACCAGGCCGAGACTTCGCGTTTTACTGAATTGCGAACCTTCATGGAAACAGAAATAGCAAAACAAACAGCCTTAAACGAAGAATCGAATGCAGCTATGCAGGCAAAAATAGATCAGCTTAATCAAGACCTCATAACTGCAATAGAACAGTCGGGAAACACACTTGCAGCATATATTGGTGAAATGGATGATCGGCTTGAAAGAGGAGATGATGACCAGACTCCCAACTTACTTCCTGATATTGCCGATGAAGAAAAAGAGATATGATATGTTAGCAAGATTTTTCATTCATTCATTCATTCATTTTTTCTTTTCTGCTTCCCACTAAATATGCTCTTTATTCATTGAGATTTTCACCCCATTGGAGGGTTTTATAATGGATAGGAAGCCGACCTATGAAGAATTAGTACAAAAGGTAAATACATTAGAAAAAGAATTAATTGAATTAAAAGAAATACGTATGCATGCGGATCCGACAAAAGATACAGCGGGCAATGGTATCCGTTCGGATACTACAGGATTCAAAGAGGTTGAACAGCATGCTGATAACTTATATCGACAGCTAATCGATCTTTATAACAACCCGATCCATGTTTATGACAGAGAATCAAGGCTCATATTCATGAACCGGAAAACAGCTGAGATTATTGGCGTTAAGCCCGAAAGTCTTATAGGAAAAAAACTAACGGAAATCATTGTATCTCCTATGGCTGAAGACCTGGTTAAAAAAAATCTTGATATTATTGAGACAGGACAACCAGCTGATTATGAAATCCCCATTGAATTTTCCGGCAAAAAAAGATGGTATTGGTCTCATGCGCAACCCATAAAAGATAAAGATGGTACTTACTCAATTCTAATGGTTATCTCTTATGATATTACCGAACGTAAAAATGCGGAAGAAAAACTCAGGAGGCGGGCATATTTGTTAACCCAAGCCCAGAAGCTTGCGCATCTTGGATCATACGAACTGGATATAAAGATTAACGATTACGAACGGTCCGATGAATTATTCCGGATTTTCGGTCTTAACCGGGATGAAGTTGACTCCAGAGAGGATATAATCAAAAGAATTCATCCTGATGACTGGAAATATGTTGAAAAGCAGATAAAGCTGCTGTTAGCAGGGAATAGAGTCGGTCTGGTTGAATTTAGAATAATCAGGCCTGACGGCGAAGAGCGGATTGTTTCTTCCAATTCTGAAATATTATTGGACGATAGTGGCATACCGATTAAGATGATAGGGTATTTTTTGGATATTACCGAAAGTAAAAGAGCAGATGAGAAGTTGCGGCGGAGGGAAAATCTGTTAAACCAAACCCAGAAACTTGCACATCTTGGATCATATGAATACGATATGATTAACAATAGATTCAAACGATCCGATGAATTATTCCGGATTTTCGGTCTTAACCGGCATGAAGTTGTTTCCGATGAGCGTATAATCAAAACCATACATCCTGATGACAGGGATTATGTAGAAAAGCAGTTTAAACTGTCACTAACAGTAAATAACCCGGGACCGGTTGAATTCAGAATAATCCGGCCTGATGGCGAAGAAAGGGTTGTCTCGGCCAAGTCAGAAATAATATTGGACGATAAAGGTGTCCCGGTTAAATTCATAGGATATGTTTTGGATATCACAGAACATAAAAGAGCTGAGCAAGAAATCCGGCGGAGGGAAAATCTGTTAAACCAAACCCAGAAACTTGCGCATATAGGATCATATGAGTTTGATAGGAGCAGAAATCGTTTTGAACGCTCTGATGAATTATTCCGGATTTTAGGTATTAAACAAAATGAAGTTAATCCCGAAGAACGTCTAATCAAATGTGTTCATCCGGATGATATGAATCATTTAGATAAGATTTTTCAACTATTGGAATCAGGGCATAAAATAGGGGTCTTTGAATTTAGAATAATCCGGCCTGACGGTGAAGAGCGGGTTGTCTCTGCCAATGCGGAGATAGCATTTGATGATAGCGGAGTACCCATCAAAAGAACAGGTTATCTCTTGGATATCACCGAACGTAAAAGAGTTGAGGATGAACTCAGGCAGAGTGAATATTTATTAAACCAAGCCCAGCAGCTTGCGCATTTAGGATCATATGAATACGACATAAAAACAAATCGCTTCAAACGGTCTGATGAATTATTCATGATCTTAGGCATTAAGCGGGATAAAGTTGCTCCCGAAGATCGTTTGTATCAATGGATTCATCCGGATGACAGGGATGATGTGGAAAAGCAGTTTAAACAGGCGCTAACAGGAAATAGCACCGATCTGTTTGAATTCAGAATAATCAGGCCTGACGGCGAAGAGCGGGTTGTCTCTGCCAATTCAAAAACATTTATGGATGATAACGGCATGCCAAGTAAAATAATAGGGTCTGTTTTGGATATCACCGAACGTAAAAAGGCGGAGGAAGAACTCCGGCAGAGTAAAAATTTATTAGTTCAAGCCCAGCAGCTTGCGCATCTCGGATCATTTGAATATGATATAATTAATGATCGCTACATAAGATCCGATGAAATATTCCGGATTTTCGGTATTAGCAGGGATGAAGTTAAACCCGAAGATCATTTGACCCAATGGATTCATCCGGATGACAGAGATGATATTGAAAAAAAAGACCAAGCGATGGAAGTTGGGAACATAATCGGTCCGAAAGAATTCAGAATTATCCGGCCTGATGGCGAAGAGCGAGTTATCTTATCTTATTGGGAAACGATAACAGATGATAGTGGTGTCCCCATCAAAAAGATAGGGTGTCTTTTAGATATTACTGAACGCAAAAAAGTTGAAAAACAACGTGAGGAATTGATCCTGGAACTTCAAAAGGCTCTTAATAATGTCAAAACGCTGAAAGGATTATTGCCTATTTGCTCAAAATGCAAAAATATCCGTACCGATAAGGGTTATTGGAGCCAGATAGAGGTCTACCTTGAAACTCACACAGATGCCTCATTCACTCATAGCATGTGCCCGGTATGTGTAAAAGAAATGTATGGAAAAGAGGACTGGTATAAAAATTTAAAAAACGAATAGAGCCCGGCTCCCATTGCATATGATATATTATTACAGGAGTATAAGTAAGTTTTAATATTAAACCCTAAACTTTTCTATCCTAATTTTTTTCTTCAAAATTTCATAATCATTTCATAATCATTTCATATTTTAAATCCATAATCCCCATTAATTGAAAATATCAAGTTTGCAGCTTTTAACTTTCAAACAAAAGGGGGTTATGATGAATATCAAATTTAAAAGATGCTGGGTTTTTCTTATTACAGGATTTATTGTTTTTTGTGTTTGCCAAACAGGGTTTGCGGAAAGCAAAGAAGACAAAACGCTTTCACCGTATTTTTATGTCGAAAACGGTGATACGTCTGTTGATAATTTCCCGCTTGAAGAAACGGACGTGAAAGTTAATATAACCGGTGTGATTGCAGAGGTGGTTGTTACCCAAAAGTATAAAAACAATGGGGTAAAACCCATTAGTGCGCGCTATATTTTTCCGGCGTCCACACGGGCTGCTGTGCACGGCATGAAAATGATGGTTGGAGACGAGATAATAACCGCAAAGATTGAAGAACGGCAAGCAGCCCAAAAAATCTTTGATACAGCTAAAAAACAGGGTAAAAGCGCATCGCTTTTAAAACAGCAGCGACCTAATGTATTTTCAATGAATGTAGCCAATATCATGCCGAATACTTCCATACTTGTTGAATTAAGTTATACGGAGCTTCTGGTGCCGACAGACGGCATTTATTCATTTATTTACCCAACGGTTGTTGGCCCCCGTTACTCAAGCCAGACAGAAGCGAATTCGCCTGAAACCGATCTGTGGGTTAAAAATCCTTATCTTAAAGAAGGATCTTTGCCCCGGACACATTTTAATATTAACGCCCATGTTTCAACAGGGATTGCTCTTCAGGAAGTAATTTGCACATCACATGCAACCAATATTAAATATGAAAGCGATTCCATTGCCGACATCATTCTTAAAGATCCTGAAGATTTTGCAGGAAACCGCGACTATATATTAAAATACCGGCTGGCTGGTGAAAAAATAGAGTCAGGGCTTTTGCTTTATGAAGGTAAAGATGAAAACTTTTTTCTGCTTATGGTACAACCTCCGGAAAGAATACTGCCTGAAAATATCCCAGGGCGTGAGTATATATTTGTCGTTGATGTGTCAGGTTCCATGCATGGCTTTCCATTAAATACTTCCAAAATACTTCTTAAAAATCTTATCGGAAAACTTAAGCCAACCGATAAATTTAATGTGATTCTGTTTGCAGGCAGATCAAATTTGATGTCTTCTACTTCTTTGCCTGCAAATAAGGAAAATATTAATCAGGCCATACGATTGATTGATGGGCAGTCGGGTGGTGGCGGAACCGAGTTGTATGCGGCATTAAAAAAGGCAATGGATATTGACAAAGATGAATCATTTTCAAGAAGTATTGTAATCGTTACAGACGGCTATATCACTGCTGAAAAAGATGTGTTTGACCTGATTCATAATAATCTTAACCGGACAAATGTTTTTTCGTTCGGTATTGGAAGCAGTGTAAATAGATACCTAATAGAAGGCATTGCCAAAGCAGGACTGGGAGAACCCTTTGTTGTTACAAAGCCTGAAGAAGCCTATCCTGTCGCAGAAAAATTCAGGCAATATATCCAGTCTCCTGTTTTAACCGGCATTTCGTTAAACAAATCCGGGTTTGAAGCATATGATATTGAACCTGAAAGTATTCCCGATCTTTTTGCAAAAAGGCCGGTAGTTGTTTTCGGAAAATACCGGAATAATGCGAAGGGTGTTATCGAAGTTAGCGGGCAAAGCGGATCGGGAGAATATGTTCAAACAATCAATGTATCCGAAGCCAAACCTTTGGAAACAAATCATGCGCTTAAATATTTGTGGGCAAGGACCCGTATTGCACAGCTTTCGGATTTTAACTTCAATTATAACAGTGAAGAAAACAAAAAAGAAGTAACCTCTTTAGGAATTTCATATAATCTGCTTACTACAAATACTTCTTTTGTAGCAGTACGTGAAGTTGTGGTCAATCCCGAAGGACAAAGTGAGGATGTAAACCAACCTCTGCCTTTACCAAAAAATGTATCAAATCTTGCTGTAGGTGGTAGTATGGCAAGTGTTCCGGAACCGGATATGTTGCTTTTGATTATTGCACTTGGTTTTATTACGGGTGGAGTTCTTATGTTAAAAAAGGTGGGGTTAAAAAAACCGAAAATTTAGATATGAATTAATCAAATGCCATTGGTGTAAGCCGATAGACTGAGAGTCCAGGGATTCATGAGGCTAAGTGATCAAAGGAAATCCTTTTCATTATTACCCTTGAACCCTGGAATCCTCGAATCCTTGAACCCTTACATACAAAATTATAAAAGAGGTTCTTTTGAAAAGATATCTTCTCCCCAAAAAGCTTGTTTTCTATACAATTGCACTGGTTATAGCTTTTGGCTTTAAGTATCATTACAGCCATGCGGATAGCGGTGATCTGGTCTGGATTTTGGCTCCTACTGCAAATCTGATAGAAATGTTTATGCCGGTTACTTTTGAACTGGAAAAAGGTCAGGGTTTTATCTGTAGCGAAAATCACGTTATCATAGCTCCGGCTTGTGCAGGTGTAAATTTTTTGATCATATCTTTTTGCATGATAGCCTTTTACGGGATTTATCGCTTGAGATATATTACGGAAAAGTTCTTGTGGCTGTTTTTCAGTCTTGCAGCAGCTTTTGTGCTAACACTTGTTGTAAATACAGTTAGAATTATCATATCAATTAATTTGTATGAATCGGGATTTAGCATGGGATGGTTTACGCCATCACGGATTCATCTGGCGGCAGGAATTATTATTTATGTGTCCTGCCTTTATATCGCCTATTTTACTATTCGATTAATTCTCAATAAATATCTACTTAATCTTATGAAAAAGAAACCCAAAGAAACCAAAACACCTATGCAGCCGTTTGAAGGGAAACAAAATCTTAGTATTTTGATTCCCCTTATATGGTACTGGCTCATCATGCTGGGGGTTCCATTAATAAACGGCTGGTATAAGAAAAGCATAAATCTTTTTGGAGAATATACTGCTGTGGTAATAATTATATGTTCATTCATCTGCCTGGCTTTTTTCTGTTTTCAGTTGTTTTATGTGAAATTAAAAGATAAAATTGCAAGCCATAAAAAACCCGGTATTCGTACACTTTTATACCCTGATAATTCTGACAAACTGCAATCGTAAGATTTCGACACATTCTAAACAGGGACTAATATCATGAAGCCAAAAATTCTTATTGTTGAAGATGAACCTACAATTATAGATTCCATCCAGTATGCTCTTGAAACTGACGGGTTTGATGTTAGTTGCCTTTCATCCGGCAACCCTGTCATGCAACTATTATCTGAAAAGAAGATGGACCTTATTATACTTGATATTGGTTTGCCGGATATTAATGGTCTTGAACTGTGCAAAGTAATCAGAAAGACTTATACTATCCCCATTATTTTTTTAACGGCCAGAGCAGATGAAGTAGATCGTGTGGTAGGTCTTGAAATCGGCGCAGACGACTATGTGGTTAAGCCATTTAGCCCAAGAGAACTTACAGCAAGGGTTAAAGCTGTATTGCGGCGCGTATCAAATTCAAATGCCCAGGTTCCTTCGCCCAAAGCATTGCAACCAAAAACATTCCAAATTAACGAATCAAAACGTCGTATAACCTATTTCGATTCGCCGATTGAGCTTTCCCGTTATGAGTATGATATTTTAAAAACATTCATCCAAAGACCGGGGCAAGTTTATACTCGTGATCAGCTTATGGATCTTGTGTGGGACGAACCTGAAGCCAGCATGGATCGAACCGTTGATGCCCATATTAAAAACATTCGTGCAAAACTTAAAAGTATTAATAGTGAAATCGAGCCTATTGTAACACATCGTGGAACGGGATATTCACTGAAAGAGGGCTTATGAAATTAGGAGTAAGAATCTTTATCTGTTCTCTTTTGATATTTGTGGTTTGCTTTTATCCTCCCATAAACTGGATACTTGATAATCTTCGCATCCGTTATTTAGAAGGAGTTGAAGATCCGCTTGTTGATCAGGCCAATATCCTTGCTTCAATAGTGGGGATTGAAATGGAATCAGGAAGTTTTAATCCTGAAAAATTTGATAAAGCATTTAAAAATGTCTATGCACGAAATCTTTCTGCCGGAATCTACGACCTTTTAAAAACGGAAGTGGACATCCGGGTTTATATTACAGATAATTCCGGAAAAGTAATTTTTAATTCATATAGCAGCAACGAATTGGGTAAAGATTATTCCAACTGGCGGGATGTCTATTTGACTTTAGTTGGCGGATATGGAGCAAGGTCCACTTTGGAAAATGAAGATGACTCAAACTCTTCTGTTCTGCATGTGGCTGCACCTATAATGGTTAATAACAAAATCGCCGGAGTACTAACCGTTGCAAAACCAACCACGAATATCAATAATTTTTTGAGAAGGGCCAAGCCCCGGATTATAGGAATCGGAGCCATCTCTCTTTTGGCAGCAATATTTATGGCATATCTGGTTTCGATCTGGATAACCCGCCCGATTATACGGTTAACCAATTATGCCAATGGTGTTGGAGCAGGAAAAAGACCGGCTTTTCCTAAACTTGATAAAAGCGAAGTCGGAGAGCTCGGAAATGCTTTTATAAAAATGCAGGAGGCTTTGGAAGGCAAAAAATATGTAGAACAATATATTCAGAATTTAACCCATGAAATAAAGGGCCCGTTATCAGGCATTCGCGGAGCAGCGGAATTACTACAAGAAGATATGCCGCCTGATAAACGCGAGCAGTTTTTGGCAAACATCAGGTTTGAGACCAATCGAATTCAGGGAATAGTTGATCAGATGCTGGAATTATCGGTTCTGGAAAACTTAAAAAGCATACAAAAATCTGAGACATTGACTATTCATTCACTGGTAAAAACCGTACTTGAAAGCAAGAAAGCAAGCATTTCCATAAAAAAAGTTAGTATAAATTTTAAAATAAAAGAAGATATATTTATCCAGGGGGATTCATTTTTACTTCATCAGGCCATCTCCAATCTTATCCAGAATGCAGTTGATTTCAGTATGCCCCATGAGCAGATTGAATTAACAGCCAGAACCGAAGAAAATAATGTGATTTTTGAAGTGGCAGACAACGGCCCCGGCATCCCGGATTATGCCGGTGATAAAATTTTCGATAAATTCTTTTCTCTTCAACGGCCTGATACTGGAAAGAAAAGTACTGGCCTGGGTTTAAATTTTGCCAGACAAGTGGCAATACTTCATAATGGAGATGTGTTTCTTGAAAACCGTTCCAGCAAAGGAGTAGTTGCAACAATGGTTCTTCCTATAACTGGAAAAAATTGAGAGTTCATAATTTAACACTTGGCCATAAACTTTATGATTAATTAACAATTGATGTTATCGATTTTTTGAAGAGTTCCTTGCAGGCCTGTTATGTTGTCTATCGGGTTGTTGTTTTTACTTCTTGTTGTTAACAGTATCACTCAATATTACGTGCTTTAATATTATAAATCTTAAGAAGATATTTTTAGAGTTATAAAGAAACTTATAGAATAAATTATAGGGGGCTGAGAATGGCTTTGATGAAATACTTTCCTGATAGATTCATAATACAGCTTGTTATTATATCACTAAGCTTTATAGCTGTTACATCTGCAATAGCAGCAAGTTTTTCGTTTAAAAAGATCTTCGCTTGCTGAAAGAAAATCTTGTTCTCAGATAGCTTTTAGTACCTACCTTGGTGGTAAAGGCGATGACCGTGCAAACTGTATTCGTGTAGACAGTGATGGAATATTTACATCGGTGGGTATACCCAGTACTGGGATAACTTTCCAACATTAAATGCTATTCAAGAAAAGCGACAGGGTGACTATAGCGGTATAGTTGCCAAATTCTCGCCTGATGGAAAACTGCAGTGGGCGACTCATCTCGGTGGCTCTGATGCCTATGGCTCTTATCCTTCGGTTCACAACGTGGTATCAGGAGTGGCAGTTGACAGCTCTGGTGGCCTTTATGTAGCTGGTCATACCTCATCCACAGATTTCCCAACAGTCAATGCAATACAACCAACAGCGAAAAGCGCTCACGAGGCATTTCTTGCGAAGTTCAACGAAAACGGAAAACTGGTTTGGTCAACATACATTGGTAGCTATGGGATTCATTCAATAAGATCCATTGCAGCAGACAGTAATGGTAATGTTTACCTTGTTGAGGGCGGCCTCAAGCGCTACGTGGCAAAGTTTGATAGATTAGGCAAATATATTTGGATAAAGGAATTTGGTGGTACAGCGCAAACAGCAACGAACCGGCGCATCTTTGTCTTGTATTGATTTCGGTTCTTCATGTAACGACAAAGACTTCAATACTTCATTGACAGCTCCTTCTTCCATTCTCTTTTTTTGTTGATCCAGCCAAGCATCCGGATTTTCCGGAAAACACTTTTTAGAAGCTGCTGCCATGTAATCACATAAATGATAAAAATCGATTAAATAATTCCCATGATTGCCGAATACTCTTTCTACCTGTTCTGCAATCCATGGGGCTCCGTCACCAACACAATGTACTTTTGTTTTACCCCCGAATCCAGCTCTAACAGCACAATCAAATAGATGGTCTCCGGCCATATCTGTCAAACCAAGTGTACCACTAAATATCCGATCAACCTTATCTTTCTGCCGGGCAAAAGCTAAACGCGCTTCCTTCCATCGAACGCTACGAGTCTTTCGTTTGTCTACAGAGGTTCCGTTTTTTTCAACAGTATCCACTATTGGAATCATTGTTCCATCTGTTTCACATATCAAACATTTTACCCCATCATCTTCGGGTATATCTCTATGTAGATATTCTATTCTCTTAATGGATTCAGCATGCTTCTCTGTGATCTTTTGCGCTGAACTGACAGAAACACTTATTCCATAATGCTCTATTAGTTTTTTAGATATCTTTTGAAATGATACATCTGCTCCAAAGTCCGTGATGATACGCTGCAAAGGAAGCGAATAGCAGCGGGTTGTTACTTCTGCCGTATACGAAAAAGGTCTATGCAACTTCCCTTTATCTAAAAAAGTTCTCTCAAAAACAGATATTTCCCCATAACTTGTATGCCAAGTTATTTTTTTTACCATTTTTTACCAATCCCTTTTTATTTCCAGCTTCTGCTTCTTGTTTTTCTCTGCCTACAGCCCAATCGTGCAATACTTCATTACCCATTTTACGCAATTCTTCAATCACTCTTTTTTCAGCTTCGTCGGCTCTTTTTAAATCTCCATCAGGGTTTTCTACGATTTCCAAGAATTGTACAATTCTATTTTTGAGATGGGGGTGTTTGTTTAATCTCTTTTCCAAGCTATCATTTTGGCGGTCAGTCATCGGCAGTTCCTCCTTCACAAGTTATTAATTTGGTTGCCTAAACCGACCTATACACTAGTCAAATTAAAAAGTATAGAATTATTTAATGATTACAGCAAGTTATTCTTAAGCAACTATTCGCATTGTTTCCAATATGATATATTTTAAAGATCAATTATTTGCCCTACCAACACTTTTAATTACACCCTTTACAATCCGCGCGACTTCCTGTCGTTGTTCTTTTGGAATTTTAATCAGTGTACCTAAAGATACGACCAATTTCTGCCTTGGCCCACTTTCCATGCATATGTTTTCGACCAACTGAAGGATTGGCTGTTTTGAATTCTTTGATATTTATTCTCTGAAAAACATTTTAGTCTCCTATGGTAGTAATCCATCGGAATTAGAGCAGACTTAAAAGCATAGGCCAAGATATTTATATAATATACAGCAATCTATACAGGTACTACATATGGCTCCCAAACTTTCAGGGTCAATAATTTAAGTGGGTTATGTGGTATGCAAACTTGACCAATTATTGGCAAAGTTTATAACTGGCTGAATTTAAACAATTGTATGTTTTTAAATATATTTTGATTTATTCTTCTTCGCGAATGTCGGGTTAGCGCCGGGGAATTATTAACTAACCAGGAATATTGGACAGACAGGGGTGAGGGCTGGAAACTGTATATCCGTCTCCAGGCTTTAGACAAGAAAGCTGTCACGATTTCGCTATGCCAGCAAGTTGTCGCCCATCCCGATATGCAAACCCGTCTCGTTTTACTGGCGATAAAGCTGGGAATCGAAGGTTCCCAGGATGAACTTGTTGTTGTGTTGCTTGAATACGGAGATCAATCCATGGCAGAAGATTATCTCAATTCCGGTTCCGGCACTCTCGAAGCAGGAGGAAGAACGTGGGCTAACTTACACGGATTCGATGTCAAAACAGTAGATGGTAGTCACCGTTCCGGTTGGGGCAGTTTTTGAAGTACAAATCTTTATTCAAATATTTCAAGATCAAGCTTTCGTTCTTTGACATGAGAAAGTACAATTTTTACAAAATCATCAATTGTAACCCCATACTTGATCTTGCCGCTTAAGTTCCTTACGGAAACTGTTTTTGATTCCATCTCCTTTGGCCCACATGTGATTATAAGCGGAACATAGCTTAACTGGGCATCTCTTATTTTCTTTTTCAGACTTTCGGTTCTGCTGTCCAGTTCGGTGCGTATCCCTTCTTTTTCAAGTATATCCCTGATTTCAGATGCATATGGGATAAGCTCGTCGTTTATTGGAAGCAATGCAGCCTGAACCGGCGCCATCCAGAGCGGTAATTTGCCTGCAAAATGCTCAATCAATATTCCGAAAAATCGCTCTATAGAACCGTAAATAACCCGGTGTATCATTATCGGGCGGCATTTTTCATTATTTTTATCTATATAATTAAGATCAAATCTTTCAGGAAGTGCCATATCAAGCTGCACGGTTCCGCATTGCCATGTTCTTCCGAGAGCATCTTTTATATGAATGTCTATCTTTGGTCCGTAAAAAGCACCATCACCTTCATTTATTTTATAATCCATCCCATAGGCATTCAAAGCCGACTGCAAACCTTTTGTAGCCATTTCCCATTGTTCATCATTTCCTATGGATTTTTCAGGACGGGTGGACAACTCAAGATGAAAACTCAGCCCGAATGTAGAGTAAATACGTTCAACTAATTTTAACACTCCAAGAATTTCACTTTCTATCTGTTCGGGAGTCATAAATATATGCGCATCATCCTGGTGAAAAGCCCTGACCCTGAACAGGCCGGATAAAACTCCGCTTAATTCATGCCTGTGAACAAGACCTATTTCTGCGGATCGAAGAGGCAAATCCTTATATGAATGCGGTTTCATGCCAAAAAGAAGCATCCCGCCGGGACAGTTCATAGGTTTTATGGCATATTCTATTTCATCCACAACGGCTGTATACATGTTTTCACGGTAATTTTCCCAGTGCCCGCTTCTTTCCCACAAAGAGCGGTTCAACATAATAGGAGTCTTTGTCTCAACATAACCGGCTGCCCTGTGTTCGGCCTTCCAGTAGTTTATAAGCGCTTCCCACACATTCATGCCTTTTGCATGAAAAAAGGGCATTCCGGGGGCTTCGTCATGGAAACTGAACAGATCAAGCGCCATACCTATTTTGCGGTGATTTCTCTTTTTGGCCTCTTCTATGAAATAAAGATAATCGTCGAGTTCTTTTTTTGTAAAAAAAGCTGTCCCGTAAATCCTTTGCAACTGGGCTTTGTTCTGATCCGCTCTCCAGTAGGCACCTGAAACTTTGGTCAGTTTTATGGCCTTTATAAATCCGGTATGTGGCAAATGGGGACCACGGCATAAATCCGTAAAATCGCCCTGCTCATATAATGATATAGTCCCATCCTGGAGATCAGTTATAAGTTCAAGCTTATAAGGTTCGTCCTTATAAAATTTCAGGGCTTCCTCTTTAGGTACCTGCCTGCGTTTAAATGGAATTTTTGAGCTTATAATTTTTTTGATCTCAACTTCGATCTTGTCAAAATCTTCCTTTGAAACAGGCTCCATATCTATGTCGTAATAAAACCCGTCTTCTACCACAGGTCCTATAGTAAGTTTCGCATCTTTGTAAATATGCGAAACTGCCTGGGCCATGACATGGGCTGCGCTATGGCGTAATAAATCAAGCGCTTCCTTGTCTTTTGTGGTAACAAGCCGGACTTTGGAATCTTTTGAAACAATAGTATCCAAATCGGCAAGCTTTCCGTCCAGCTCCATTGCCACACAATTTCTGGCAAGTCCTTCCGAAATGCTTTTTGCTATATCAAGACCCGACAGAGGGTTTTCAAAACTCTTAATGCTGCCGTCTGGAAGTGTAATATTAACCATTATAATTAATCCTGCTGATGATATTTTATCGGATTTATCTTAACCTTAAACCCTCTCCGGCTAAAACAGAGAGCTTTAGGGCTTTGTTCAAATTCATCAAATATTTAGGTGAAATATCGGTGATGGTCAAGATAAATTTGTATTCCGCCTAACTATTTATAATTTATTGACATTGAATATTTGTTCTGATATCGACCATATATATTTAATCACAGTGGTACAAATACCGTTCTATAACAAAAAAGTATATACCTCATAACGTGTTTTGTTTGAGAAATTAGCATAGTATTTAGCAACCCACTTCCAGATAGTGGTTAAAATAAGGGATAATGCTTAATATGTCAGCTATTCTTAAAATCACTCGCAAAGATAAAACAGAAGAAGAATTATTCTGTTCCAATGTTATGACCATAGGCCGGGACAAATCAAGTACCATATGCCTTCAAGACCCGCTTGTATCCAGAAACCACGGCATCATACGTTCTATAGGAAAAAGGCAATATTATCTTCTGGACACCGGCAGCAGAAACGGCATATATCATAATAGCCGGCGAATAAGCGCTCCTGTCTTACTGAAAAATAAGGATACGGTTACTATCGGCAATAACACAATTTGTTTCATACAGGATAAAAAAAGGCCGGATGAAACACAGAATACCACTGATACTGCTTTTGATTATGATGAAACAATGCACTTTATCAGAACAGATATCCGTTCCATTGTCGTTCTTGTCTCCGATATCAGAGATTTTACAGCAATGTCCGAAAGCCTTCCGATTACAACACTGACTGAACTAATGTCTGGCTGGTTCGAGGGAGTTCAGGCTATTGTTGAGAATAATTCCGGTATTGTAGATAAATTCATCGGCGATTGCGTACTGGCAGAGTGGGAAGTTGACTCAGGCGATACGGAAAGTTTGTTTATGGCGTTGAAAACACTCATTGAACTTAATAAATTTACAACATCACTTCATAAAAAATTTCCAAAACTAAAAAAACCTCTTAAAATAGGCGTAGGGTTAAATCAGGGAGAAGCTGTTGTTGGAATCGGTTTAGAGAATACAATCATGGGGGATGTTGTTAATGTTGCCTTCAGGCTGGAATCAGCTTCTAAAGAAATTGGTGCTGATGTTGTTATGAATTCAAATTTTTACAGCATGCTGCCGGAAAATTTTCCTGTTAAGGATGAAAGATCTATTACTGTTAAAGGAAAGTCCATTCCCCTGACAGTTTCTGCTTTGAGCTTTAAAGATATTGAACTCTTTCTTGCTGTACATAATTTCCAGATTAACTAAGACAGGAGGAGTGCTATGGAGAAAAAATCATTTTCGATACCTAATATCAGTTGTAAGCACTGTGTAATGGCCATAAAAAATGAGCTTAGTACAATTGACGGTGTTTCTAAGATAGAAGGTGACCATGGGAAAAAAGAAATAACCGTTGAATGGAAAAAACCTGCCACACTGGAAAAGATTAAGACCACTCTCAAGGAGATTAATTATCCGGCAGCGGATTAATCCTCGCACTCAAATATTTTATAAAATTATTCATAATGCAGATTGACAATACAAAATTCTGACTTATAATTCAGCCGAAAATCATATTTAAATGCTCGTAGAAATCGATAACCTATTGTTTATATGGTTTTATTGCACAGCTACGCAGCAATCAATTTCAAGTTTTAGTTTCACCTAATTTTTTTAGTTACAATTTTTTTGAAAGAAAAAGCCATATGTGCTATTTCCGGCTCGAGCTGTTAATGCATTTCGATTCGGTATACAACCCGGTCCAACCCGAGGACTTAACGGCAGTTTTCCATTCTCTTTTCCTGATCAAATTTTATTACGAGGCTTTTCATTATAATTTCAGTAGTTTTTTTATCATTTCAGACATGGATGCCACAAGGGCTTCACCTGCCTGGTAATAATTCACAATACATCAGCGTTTTTTCCCTCGCGAAAGGAGGAAAAACACAAAAAAAGCTTAACATATGAAATCATAGAAGATCATAAATATTTTAACAATTAATTTATAAGTAATTTTTTATTGGAAGGAAGAAGTGTTATGAATAGTATCATGAAATATCTTGTATTGATAATGGCTGCAATTTTTTTATTCTCAGCCTGTGCAAAAGAGCCTACGGAAGATATTAATGCAGCAAAAACTGCTGTAAGTGCTGCTAAATCAGAAGATGCCGAAAAATATCTGCCTGAAGAAGTAAAAAATGTAAATTATGCAATGCAGGCTGCAGAAGATGAAATCAAATTGCAGAATGACAAAACGTTCAAAGATTACACCAAGGCCAAAGAACTTCTGGCTAAAGCAAAAGCTGATGCAGATGCGCTTAAGGTAAATTTGGAAGCTAAAAAAGAAGAGGCTAAAAATAATGCAACAGCAGCACAGGAAGCCGCAAAAACTTCCATAGAGGAAGCCAAGGGTCTTTTAGATCAAGCTCCCAAGGGAAAAGGCTCAATGGCTGATATAGAGGCATTTAAGGCCGATCTCAAAGGTATGGAAGATTCTTTGATTGAAGTACAAACTGCAATTGATTCCGCCGACTATAATACTGCTATCGAAAAAGCTACCGCCATCAAAGACAAGGCAACCGGCATTTCAGACCAGGTAAAAACGGCTATGGAAAAGGTGGGACAAAAGATATAATTAACACCTTAATAAAATTATAAATCTGATATAACAATGGGTACGGGCGATTTTTTTTAAAATCGCCCGTACCTCGATTTTAGAACTCATTTTTTATAAGATCCTCTTAAGTCTAAAATTAAAACAAATCTTTCACATCGGGTAATAAACTAAAATTTAATTTTTACACTGATATTGATGATAAAAAATGCCATAATAAAAGTTCTGATATTATCCATAGCTATATTTTTAACTGGTTGTAAGGACAAGCAGATTCCTCCTGAATTGGAAATAGCTGAAAAACAGGAGTATAACTTATGGAGGATAGGAGCCCAAATCTATGCTCCGGTTGAGTATAATAACTATAAAATATCGTTTGAAACGGCAAAAGATGAGCTTATAAGGGAAAGAGCAAGATTTGTATTGTTTCAGGATTACGGCACGGTTAAATCCGAACTGCAAAATATATTATTAACAGGCTATTTGTTACAGAAAAATATTATAAACAAGAAAAAAATAATAAATGAAAAAATTTCCAATCAAATATCGTATGAAAAAAACAGGATAGAAACTATTAAAGAACTGACAGAAATGATAAATGAAGGAAGGCTCGCAAGAAAAGATCTTATAAAAGCCGAGCTTCTTCTGTCTGAAGCAATAACCCGGTTCAACAATAAAGATTATGAAACTGCCGAAAAAAAATTAAATAATTTATCAGGCTATATCAAGGCATCTGAAAACGCAATATTACCAATATTAAACCGTTATTCAGATAAAACTCATATAAGAAAATGGCAAAAAATGGTTGATGAAACAATTGCCGAATCAAAAAAAAAGGGTACTCCTGCAATTATCGTAAATAAAAGTGAACGCACCCTTGTGCTGTATAAAAAAGGAATACCGGCTTGGATATACAATGTGGGAATCGGACGCAACGGCTCCCTTGATAAGCTACGGGCAGGCGACAACTCAACCCCTGAAGGGAAATACAGGATAATAAAGAAAAATTCTGAGAGCCGCTACCATAAGGCATTATTGTTAAATTACCCTAATGAGGAAGACAGAAAAAATTTCATTCAGGCAAAGAAAAAAGGGCTTATCCCGGCAAGAGCCGAAATAGGCGGACTTATAGAAATACACGGCGGCGGGAAAAACAGTATGACTTATGGCTGCTTAGCAATGGATAACAATAAAATCGATCACCTCTTCAATATAGTCCCCGTAGGTACCCCTGTAACTATTGTCGGAGCAATCGGCCGCAACAACAAACTCTCCTCGGCCGCAGAAGGTTTTTGAAATAATGGGTGGCAACAAGAAATTAATTAAAATACTTATTGCGCTGTTTATAATATTTTTGACTATAGAGTCTGTCGGATATTACCTCGGAACTTGCAAAAGCTCCCCCGGTGATAAAGTAAAAACGGAACATAAACCCAGCCTGAACATACTTAAGCAAAAAAACTCGGCTCTTAAGCGAAAATTGGCAAGTTATAATCCCCATGGTATTTATATTGTTATAGACAGCAGCATGAACAGGCTCTATCTTAAAAAAGGCAATAAAACTATCTTTGAAGCAATTGTATCTTGCGGAAGCGGGAATATGCTTAAAGATCCTTCCGGTAAACGACAATGGGTATTTGACACACCCGTCGGCGAATACAAAGTAAGATCGAAACAAACCTCACCTTTATGGACAAAGCCTGACTGGGCCTTCATTGAAGAAGGCGGAGCAATACCAAAAGATCCTAATAAAAGAATAGAAAAAGGGGTTCTCGGCGATTATGCACTGGGTTTCGGAAACGGATATTTCATTCATGGAACACTTTATACAAGGCTGCTCGGGAGAAATGTTACTCACGGATGCATAAGAGTCGGCAATAAAGACCTCAAAACCGTTTATAAGACGGCAGGGATTGGCACAAGGATCTATATATTTTAATTATGATATCCGGACTATTAACAATATTGCTACTTTTCTTTTCCATTCAGGCGCATGCCGACGAAAACGTCTATGAAAATTATATCAAACAAAATAAGGTAATTGAAGAAGAGATCAAACTGTCCCGCAAACCGGATATTTATTTTGTTTTTGATATACAGGAAAATAAAATATATATAAAGTCCAGAGGAATTAATCTGAAGGAAATAAATATACAGAAATCCGGTTACTGGGGAAGTCCTGTTGCTGTAAGTATATTTAAAGTTAAAAATAAAAGCACTCTCATCAAACCGGAAAGGGAAACAATACGCCCCGGCAGTAATAGCAATAAGGACTCCTTCGAATTAGATGCCCTTGAATTAACAGATATGCCGTCCAGATTTAAAATAGTTTTTGAAAGCGGAGTAACATTTTTTATAAGGCCTTTACCGGAGGGATTTATATCGACAATAGGAAATGCTTTTTATGAATCTTCAAAATTTTTTACTCGACCGGTCTCCATGATATTAAAAGCTTTAAAAGGCGCTCCGCTTACAACCTTCTATATAGTTTTAAATGAAAATGATGCCAGAGCAATTTACTGGTCGCTTTCTGAAAATTCAGACGTAATCGTGAATATGTGACCTTTAACATTTTCAGAAACTCCCGATTATTTTTTGCCAGGAGAAATCATGTTCAGAATCATGCTTATATCTGTTATAACATTAATGCATATTTATGTTTTCCGTTGTGCATCTTCTGTCCCGTTTATAACAAAGCATATACCCCGGTTAATCCTTATAGGAACAGGCATATTTCTATGGGCGCTGTTTTTATCGGCTCGCCTTATCGGGCACAATAATAAAGGAGTTTTTGCATATATTCTCGAATTTGCCGGAATGAACTGGATGGCTGTCTTGTTTCTGCTGTTTGTTTCTCTTCTGGCAGTAGATATCATAACCCTTTTTGGTGCATTTTTCCCGCGTATAGCTACTCTTTTGCGCGGATGGGCTCTATTGGCAGGAATAGTACTATCTGCATTTGCACTCTATCAAGGTCTTCGGGCGCCAGTCATTGAAAAATATGAAGTCACACTTCCCGGCCTTCCCCATGATATGGATAAAACAGTCATTGCGGGACTGTCCGATACTCATCTGGGATCATTGCTTGGAAATAAATGGCTGAATGATAGAATAGATCAGGTAGAAAATCTTAAGCCAGACCTTGTTGTTTTGCTTGGCGATACATTTGAAGGACACGGCAAAATTGATGATGATTTAATTGAACCATTTAAGCGGCTCTCAGCTCCTTTGGGTGTGTTTGCTGTACCAGGCAACCATGAATTTTACGGCAATGTTGGCAAGCAGCTTCTTGAGAATGCCAGAGTTAATCTTTTGAGAAATCGCTGGGAAGAAGTCAAACCAGGGTTTATTGTTGCCGGAGTGGATGATCTTACAATCATTAGCAGAAAAGGATATAACATTGATCCGGTGCATCAAGCTTTAAAAGACCGCCCAAAAGGTGCTACAATACTTCTTTCCCATACTCCATGGGATACCGATAAAGCGGCAGAAGCCGGGGTGGGGTTAATGCTTTGCGGCCATACCCACGGAGGGCAGATATGGCCGTTTGGTTATCTTGTACGCTTATTTTATCCTCTCATGGAGGGTCAATATACTGTTGACGGTATGGCTGTTATCGTATGCCGCGGCACCGGCACATGGGGACCACGCATGAGACTCTTTCGCCCTGGTGAAATACTTCAAATAACACTGCGCTCTAAGTAATCGGAACACAAGATCAGGATATGAAAAAGGGCGGAGCCGATTTTGCCTCCGCCCTTATTTGCAGAAAATTCTTGTTACGTCTTGACTCTCTTTCTGATACCCACGATAACTGCCAATCCGGTGATTAAAAGCCAAAATGCCCCTGGAATTGGAATGGGATTGTGATGATAAGTTAACCCTAATTCACTATTTTTATGTGCATTAGGGTAACTGCTACTTAAAAAGAGTATATTAATATCGTATAATGTATTATCTTTTAAAAAACCGCTTGGAAGAGAATACGAAGTACCGGATGACGGCAACCAATCTGACAACTCATCGCCATATTCGGACTCGATTCCAACCTCAATCCCTATGGGATCTGTTGGCGTTTGCCATTGTTTCCATACTATATTTGCAGAATTTATAGATACAAGCTCCGGATAAGGAGGATACGTTCCGGCAAAATCTACATCAAAAGATTCAGTACTATCATCATTGTAAATAACATTAAAAACATAGGTTCCATCTATAAATTCACTAAAAATTTCACTACCGCCTGCTTTATCAAAGGCCCATTGTGCTTCCGATGGTTCGTACAAAAGTGAATAAATATTACTTGATGGAGAAGTAATATTTATCGAAGTAATGCCTGTACCCCAAACATCCGTACAAAAATAATTCGTAAATGTTCCACCCTCTTGTCGCCTGTCGATTGTCACACCATAATTTGTGACATCCGCTTGAGTTGAGCTAATAAAAATAACTGAAAACAGAAATAATACAGCAAAATAGCATAACTTTTTCATCGAATCCCTCCGTTTAAAAACTTCAAGTATAACGATTAAAACTTTTTATATTGCAATGTATATAATTTAGGTGAGAAATTGTTTTATAATAAAGGTGCTTAGCAAAATAGTCCTATTATATCAAGATAAATGGCATACTCCACTTATTTTCGATTCTATTATTCTATAGACTATTCTATAGACGCTATCCCCCATCACTGAATGTTTTGCTGTTATTTTTTTCATCACACTCTTCAACCGCATTTTTATAATCCGCAGTCACTTCCAAATCAGCGTTGGGATCATAAACCCAATACGGCAGGTAAAAGGTTATGGTCGTACTATCACCTGGTGCCAACGCGGGTGTATCAGCGATAGCATTGTCAGGAACTCCAATCGGTTGCGCAGGTGATAGGTCGATTACACGTGCAATACTTTTTCCAGCCCCGCTGCTGCCGATGTTTTTGATCACTGCTTTAATAATGCTTCTATTGTTGATGTGATCCCATTCCGGTTGTTTGATTTCAGTTACAACCAAATCGGAGCCCTTGCACCCGGATGTTGTCTTTGCAATACACAAACAATAATACTTCTCGCTTGTTTGCATTTTTTTGCTCATGCCAGCAGTATAGCAAACCGGAGTTTTATCAAACTGGTTGCCGTAAAGAAAACCACCATCACGCATTGGTTTATTTATCGGTTTATCATATCCGAATTTACAGACATTTATACTTTTAGTTTTTGCCGCTACGCTCATTTCCTGTTCGGGAACCCCTTGAATCCAGATTTTACAGGTTTCAGGACAAGTCATAGGACCTTTTTGCTTGTAGTAATTGGGATACCAGCCTGCCTTGTATGTATTTAGGCTGTTGTCTTGAACCGGATCGGCCTGCACAACTGCGGCTAAAAGTAACAGAATCATAAATACCGGCCATATCATAGTCTTTTTCATAATTCTTTCCTCATTGTTTTTAGTTTCCGGATACCGGCTTTCGAGACTGTGTCACAATTAGAAAAAATGTCATTCCGAACGTATGTGAGGAATCTTAAAGTGCTGAATTGATTTAAAGCAAGATTTCTCGCTTCGCTTCGAAATGACAAAAAAATGAATTACGACACAGTCTGTTCGCCGGTATGACGCTTTGGGGTCTGTTTACGAATTCATCAAAAGTAACAAAACAACTTTTACCGGATACGCCTTATACAGAAACAGTATTTTTTCTTATTACGCATACCAGCATGTCCGGCTTTGTATTATAACAAAGCCGGACATGCGCCAGATAGTTATTCTTCGTCATCATTTAAAGCTAAAGCAAATGCATTCAGGGCGCTGGCGTCATAATACCGCCCGTCATAATAAGCAATCCGGTGCCACCCATTAAATGCCTTGGCATAAACATACAGACGTTCTGCAAACGCTGCATTCGTGCATGTCCCAAGGAGCGTTCCTACAGGAACGGTTTGTTTAAAATCACCGTCATTTAGATTTGTATAACCTCCGGAATAAAGAGCGCTTGATACCTCTTCATAGCTCAAACTCATTCCCATGTTGCTCGGATCGGTATCCCCGCGTTGCAAAGTAAAACTGACAAGAGCATTGTTTCCCGGATGAGTGGCATGGAAAGAGATTTTGACATTATCTCCCTCATCGTAATACAGAAATCCGCATCCGAATGTTTCCTGAGCAATACCGCCAACCACCGGTATATCAATGGATGCCGAACAGGAGCGATTGTCAATGGCGAGGTTGAAGATAAACCCGTTCCCATCCCGATAAGCGCCCGGAGCCAAAATGGTATCAGTGGCTTCCGTATCAGAATCCGTTGTGCTTGGCATGATAAATTCGAACTTAGGATTTGTGATATACGGTTGAACGATGTTACCTGCAAAATTATACACTTCAATTTTTACCTGATATAATCCATGAGCAGTATTTGTTCCTCCCGGAAATCCGGTAGTATTCAGATAGCCGGCATACATATCAGATCCGAACCAGGTCTCTTCAGGCCATTGATCTTTAATTTGATCCAGGCTGTTATCAAGCTCATAGGGAGTGTCCGGCCTGAAACGATATAAATGCATTCCGTTTACAGGAAAAGGCCCAAGGGATACCGTAGGATAGGTGATTTTATTATTTTCTTCATGGATATAATGCCGGGTAACCGGTTCGCAGGATTCAAACCATTCCCCTGAAGTACCTTTTCTATATTGTATACGGTAATAGAAGACATCAGTATTTGGTATATTGTTACTGCGTCCCATTTTAAATCCGAGGTAAGCGCCAAAAGGCGCATTTTGAAACTGATGGCCGTTATAGGGGTAAGAAATCGTACCGTTGGTACTGTCGATATCAAAAAGATTGACACCGCCGATTCCATGAGGCTCAACCCAGGTGTACACTCCGGATGGAGGATCAATATTGTCATCATAGGAAACCCTGGCTCCGGGTTCTTTTGTTACCAGAAGAACATCCGTTCCACACGCATAATTCCAATAGACATGGCAGCGCATCCCCGGGTCATACAATGTCACCCAGTTTCCATCAATGCATTGATAGGCGGTAAAATACAGATCCGGTTTATCACCACTGCAAAGATAATAAATGTCTCTTTCAAAATAGCCTTCCGCATCGGTACAGGTACAGGTTAAAAAATCCTTATGCAGATATGAATATATCCATTGGAAATGGCATAAATACGGAATGAGAAGCTCCGCTTTTGCAAGCATTTCTCTTCTCAAAGAAACTATTGACTGGGCTGTGAAAATCGAATCCAGCTCCTGCCTTTTTTTCTGCCTGACCGATATTTCCATATCGGCTGAAAAACCGGATTTGTTTCTCACAATCTCCAGCGGCTGGTTATATTTCGGTTGAATACGAGGTGTGTCAACAAACTGCCACGGGTCAGGTTCCGGCGGCCAGGGTTCCGGCGGCCATTTTTCTATAACACGAATAAGGTCATCCCTGATTCTTAAAAGTTCACGTTCAGGCAATTGCTGAAGAATTAAATACCAACGGTCAACCTCCCAAATAAATATACATGCCTGGTAAACCCCCATTTTCTTGATAGTACCATCCGGCAGCTCCATCTCTTTAACAAGACGACCTTTCACGGTACATTTGCAGAAAATCCATTTCATCACTGCTTCCTTTTGCAGAATGATTTCTCTGTCTATGTTCGTCTGATTCAAGCGGACTTTTGTTTCAATACCTCCTTTGGAAAGAAGCCTTTTGGGAGTTATCATCGGTTTGGGTTTGGAGCCGTTTGGCAGTTTTTTTGCAATACAAAGCTTATCGTCCATCTCGCTTACGTCTAACTGAGGCCCTACAATCACTCGTACTTTATCATTAATCCTTTGGTCTTTGATATTGAACTCTACTTTTTCTCCTTTATTATCAAGGATCTGCTTTACATCCACCAGGCGGTTTTTCGAATCAAAAGCGTATGCCATTATATTCGGCATATCTTCCATATCGATTTGTGGAACCGATACATTCAGTCTGAGTCTGAACTCAGCCCTCTCATCTTTAATTGGTTTGGCCAACAATTTACTACTTCTTTTACTTCTTTCCATGAGCACCTCCTAAAATTAAGATGATTGAAATAAATTAATGCGGTTCGGTCAAAGCCTGCAAGAAACTACTTGCAAATGGAGCCCAACCGCAAGATTCTCCCAAAGCAACCTGATATCCTCACCCAATAACGATCTGCAATGCTTCTACCGATTACGAAGCCATATCAAGAGGGGTAACAGCTTATCGCAAGATATATCCTCTCATGTTCCAATATACTCAAAGAGAATAACAGCCCATCAGTCGTTGTATAAAAAATTGAGCGCCGCGATTTTTCCGGATGAAATATCGAATGGATTACGAGAATGCTCGGCTATGATGATATGAATATATAGCATCCTTACCTACAGATACCCTACAGATTGAAAAAAAATGGAAAAAAGGATAGATTATTGTCCGGTGTCAATAGTGATGGACTCGTAAAAAGTCCCAAACCGTCATACCGGCGAAAGCCGGTATCCGGAACCTTTTGAAATTGCTGGATGCCGGATCGGGTCCGGCATGACAAAACAGGTATTTTCCTACTTTTTATGAGCCCATCAATAGTTGAAATGCCGAATACCCCACTACAAATTCAGTATTCACAGGCAATTATTTTTTGGAGATTACAGGCCGGTACCGGTATTTTCCAGTACGAATGTCCCGGCGGCAATTTCATGGTCAAGCTCTGTTAGTGCGCGACGCATCTGCTTTAATGCCTGTTTGATCCTGTTTTCGTTCTCCACCAGCGCAAGACGCAGGTAACCGTCCCCCTCTTCTCCAAAACCAGCGCCTGGAGCAACCGCAACATTTGCCCGGTTCATCATTTCCACCGCAAACCGAACAGAACCCATCCGGGCATACGGTTCAGGGATAGCAACCCAGAGAAACATACCGGCCTTTGGCACCTGTACAGTCCATCCCATACGGATTAGCCCATCGCAAAGCACATCGCGGCGTTTCTGGTAAACTGTTACCTGTTCTATAATACTATCGTCGCAGTCGCGCATTGCAACAATTCCGGCTACCTGAATCGCCGAAAAGATCCCGTAGTCATAATAACCCTTGATCTTGGCAAGTCCCTCGATCATTTCCTTGTTGCCAACACAGTATCCAAGACGCCAACCGGCCATGTTGTATGATTTGGAAAAAGATCCGAACTCCACTCCGACCTCCAGTGCGCCAGGGACTTCGAGAAAACTGGGAGCCACATACCCGTCGAATGTGATCTTCGAATAAGCAAAATCATTTACCACCATGAAGTTATACTTTTGGGCAAGCTTGACGATCTCTTTAAAAAAATCCTTCGTTGTGACTATCCCTGTCGGATTGTGGGGATAGTTTAACATCAACAGTTTTGGGCCGGGATACAGGGCATTGCACATGCTTGTCAGCTGTTTTAAGAATTCCTCCTCCGAACCAAGTGCAATCCGTAAAACACCTGCGCCTGCGATCACAGCAGCATAAACATGAATCGGAAATGCGGGGGCAGGAACAAGAACGGTATCCCCCGGACCAAGCAGAGCAAGGCATAGATGCGAAATCCCCTCTTTTGAGCCTATGGTACAAATCACATCATCAACCCCGTTTAAGGAAACATTGTAATGGCGTTCATAATAAAGAGCTATCTCCCTTTTCAGGTTCTTCATGCCTCCGGCAACCGGGTATCTATGTGTCTTCGGATCAATTGCGACCTCACATAGTTTTTCCGTAACCTGATTCGGGGTAGGGTCGATGGGGTTGCCCATGCCCAGATCAATCACGTCATCTCCACTCCAGCGTTTTTCCATCTTTATCTTATTGATCATCCCGAACAGATAAGGCGGTAGCTGGTTCATGCGATCGGCAAAACGAATTTTATTTTCCATTCTTTTATCCCCATTCAAGTTTTATTAAGTAAGACTTACACCAAAGCCGTTGGCAGATAGAATATAACAAAAAACCCGAATCATTTTCCGATCCGGGTAAATAAACCACAGACCGGAGTTTCGGCCCATGGCATTCAGTCTCTTTTTATAGTTGTATAGAAAAGCAGCTGAACGTCAATGGACCCCAAAGGCCAATGCCGCCGCTGCACATATATGATGTGTCTTCATCTTTTGTTCCCTGTTTGTTTTATCTTTAACCGTATCTTATCCAAAAACAGATGCCTGAAAATTGCACATTTCAAGATAAAATAGTATGAAATTCGTAGCAAGATAAGCCATATGTGTCAAGATAAAATGACAGCAATTTAAGGGGAAACCCCATGCAATACTTTGCAGCTATTTCTTTAGTGAAGCTTTTGGTCCAAATGGAAAAATCAATCAAAGTTTTAAAAAACGAATAGACAGTGGTCCTCGCGCGCTTGAATTGATGGGAATACTGGGCATAAAGTCCAATAGTTAATTTCAGATAATCGGACATTGGGATATTTCTCGCCGAACCTGAGAGTAACCAGCGGGCCTATAACCTATCGTGAAACACAGATTTTAACAAAAACCGCCAAGTTTATCCCGTCTGGTTCACTCGTTTTGTTATGTGTTGTTTTTGTCCTTAAGCACAAAATCCGGATAAAGTCAGATTCACACATTGCGGGGCTATCAATTATCTGATGCGTTGATTGGGTCATAATTCTATCTTTCGTTTTTATTCTTAAGTATAACGAATAGCGTTTTATAAATTGTCCCGCCGCAGTAAAATCACATAGCTGTATTCTATAGTAAAATTTCGTTAAACTTGCAAAAGATCGCTTGGTATAGGCTACCCACTTTTTACTCCAGGCCCGGTTTAAAAGATCATCAATAGTGTGCCATTATAAGTTCTGAATGCAGAAAAACGATTTTAAAATAAAAATTGCTTTTACTTTTTATATATTTTGATTTGCTAATGTACACCGCAAAAGCACCCGCAAACAGAATAACTACCCTTATTAGTCCACTGGCCGTTCCAGTTGTTATCGCCACATACACCCGGACATACTATCTGTGCTTTTTGGTTATCCATAGGAGGTCCGGCCTGTTTGTCGCAATAGCATTGCAGATCATCAATAACCATGTGCTTAATAGTATTCTTCATATTGGCAATCCAGTTACGACTATCTTTACCTAAATCGAGCAGGATTGGATCTCCGGAAGCTTTCACAGCATTACGGATGATCGCATAAGCAGGATAGATATCGGCAAGCTGGTTCATAGCACTATTGCGCACCGGGGTAAGATATTGTGGACCTTTTGTATCTGTTGACTTAAAGCAATCCACAATGACCTGCGTGGATGCCATGAGATTTGCAAGTTCAATAGCCAAGGCCGTTACATTTCGCTTTGAAGTATTTGGATTAACGCCGATTACATCACAATAAAAGAGAGGATCTTTTACGCCTTCTGGATTATCGGACCATGGCATAACCTTCATAGCAATATCTGGCAATTGTTCCTGCGGAATTTGAGTTAAAGACTCGGAAAAACCGACATAGGCGCGGCCATGATTCTGACCGTACCACAATCCTCGCTGGTATGATTCGCCTGAATACCATGCGTTACGCAAACTGGCAGTTGCAAGGATTGTACGAAGGTTGTTTATGGCATAAATGTTAATATGACCAGGATCTTGCGGCAAAGGCACCGGGAATTCATCTGTTATCTCCTCCAGGCTTTTAACATAATAGATTGCATTTGTGGTCCCGCCGGAAAAGTCCATCATAAGTCCGGTTGATTCAGGTGGAATATCTCCATGGTAGGAGCATTTTCCTAAAGCCGCAACAACTTCTGACATATTGGAAGCCTTAAGCAAAGGCTGGTCGTCCTTTTTACATATCAGATATTCGGTACAGCCTAATTGCGGGATAGCCCAATACTTGTTGCCTTTAAGCATACCATTTATGGCAAACGGTAAATAATCGGCAATATTATTAACCTGAGACTGATTCATGCCCAAGAGCCGTCCCTTATTTATAAAATAAGTAAGATAAGTAGCATCGAAAACAAAAAGATCATAATCATCTTGCGGGTCATTAGCATAACCGCCGTCCCATCCCTCGACCCAGATAATTTCCACATCAGGATGTAATAACTTCCAATTTTCAGATATAACGCTCTTGAATTGGGCAATTCTTGGCACATAGGGATATAATGCAACTTTGAGGCTTGATGCCAAAGCTAAAGAAGTACATGACATAACAATTACAATAAGAATACATAACTGCAAATATTTTCGCCGCATTGTCTCCTCCTTGTTCTATTGACATAACAAAAGTCAAACAGCCTGCCTATAAAGCATAAAAGCCCCGCACTTCAATTATATGAAGAACGGGGCTTTATTTGTATCTGGTCATGTTAAATCCTTTTAAAAGTATAAAAACTAAAAATATATAATGGATTATTTATTCCAGAAACCACCAAAATAAAACAGCTTGTATAGTGAACAATAATACTTTATTTTTCTTTAACACTTTTTTTTTATTAATTCAACATGAATAATCGAGGGCTTATGCCAGGGAGAATTGATTTATATATAAAATATGTTTGTTAAATAATTTTTGATACTTATAATAAGAAAATAACAATTTCATATCAAATATAAAGAAAAGGAGTTTATAATGAAAAACATAATTTTTACCATAATTATAATTTTCTGTGTAGTTATTACCGGTAGTAGTATTGGGTTTACTGAAGGAAAGAAGCAGATTAAAAATCCTGTGTATGTCATTAAAACAAGCATGGGAGACATTGATGTGGAATTGTTTGAAGATGAAGCTCCAAAAACGGTTGCCAATTTTATCGGCTTGGCAGAAGGCACAATTGAATTTAAAGACATTAAAACAGGTAATAAAGTAAAATATCCTTTTTATGATGGACTTATTTTTCACAGGGTAATAAAGGATTTTATGATTCAGGGCGGCTGCCCTTTGGGTATCGGAACAGGCGGCCCAGGTTATACTTTTACCGATGAAATTGATGCCACCGCTTTAGGTTTGGATAACTTAAACGCATTTGATAACCGTAAAGGGCCTCACAGTTTCCTGATGATTCGCAGCCAGCAGGATTTCGAGCGAAATCTTACCATACCGATTTTTAAAGCTATGAATATCAGGTCGCAAAAGGAATTCGATGAAAGAAAAGAAGAATTTAAAGTCCGCCTTGAAAAACTTACCATCAAAGGGGCTTATGAAAATATAGGCTATGTCTATACAGAAAAAGGATCGAAACACGCGCCGGTACGTGGTTGTCTGGCTATGGCAAATTCAGGCCCAAATACTAACGGCTCACAATTTTTTATTAATCTGGTGGACACCGATTGGCTTGCAGGTAAACATACCGTTTTTGGCAAAGTAGTAAAAGGAATGGATGTGCTCGACAATATCGGAAAAGTAAAGGTTGGTTCGGGAAGTAAACCTGTTAAGGATGTAAAGATTATCTCCATCAGCAGGAAAAAATCACCATGACTTGCCATGCGCTGTTAGCTAAGAACGAATATCTCTGGCCATATAAAGAAGCGTGTTGCGGCAACTTATCGTGTTCAATTTATGAAAATGGAGGATCTTTAGTCACATCATGTTCGGAAAAAACAAGAAGTATAATTGATGAATTCGCCTGCACCTTATTTTTCTTCAAGCTCATGTTTCGGATAATAAACATGAATTTAGCTCTTTGCTTCATCCAGTGTTTCTCTGATCTTAAAGGCCATGTCATTGTGAGAAAACGGCTTTAACATGAAACTAACGCCATCTTCCAGCACGCCACGGTGGGCAATAACGTTAGCTGTATAACCGGACATGAAAAGGATTTTGAGATCGGGATAAAGGCTTTGCAGTTGTTTGGATAACTCACGGCCATTCATCTCGGGCATAACAACATCCGTTATTAGAAGATTAATTTTGCCGGCGTACTCTTCGGCCAACTTCATGGCCTCACTTGGACTGTTAGTGGACAGTACGGCATAACCCAGATATTCGAGTATTCTTTTCCCAAGTTTCAGGATAGAAATATCATCTTCAACTATCAATACTGTCTCACCCCGGCTTAACGGAATTTCTAAGGTGTTTTCACTATATGTATCGACAGCCTGGCCTGTATGCCTTGGCAGATAAACCTTGATGGTCGTTCCTTTATTCGGTTCACTATAAACGTTGATGAAACCATTGTTCTGTTTGACAATGCCATAAACGGTAGCCAAGCCCATTCCTGTACCATAGCCAATGGACTTGGTGGTGAAAAACGGTTCAAAAATCTTGTCCAGGGTTTCCTGTGCTATCCCACAGCCATTATCGCTTACAGCGAGCAAAACATACTCTCCGGGAACAAACCCTGCATGATCAGCACAGTAGTCCTCATCAAAGCTGATATTTCGCGTTTCGATGGTAACCTTGCCAATATCTGATATAGCATCTCGGGCGTTACCACAGAGATTTGCCATGATTTGATCAATCTGGGAAGGATCAATTTTAACCGACCATACTTTTTCTCCGGGCAACCAGGCAAGATCAATATCTTCCCCGATAAGCAGCCGGAGCATTTTGATCATGTTTTGAATAAAAACATTCAGGTCGAGCACCTTGGGAGCAATGGTTTGTTTACGGGCAAAAGCCAGCAATTGTTTGGTAATATCCGTCGCGCGTTTTGCTGCCGTGAGAATTTCTACGAGATCTTCATGCAGAGGATCATTCTCGTCCACCTTTTGCAGAGCAATTTCAGCATTGCCGATTATGACAGTTGATATGTTGTTATAGTCGTGTGCTACGCCTCCAGCCAATTGGCCTATTGATTCAATTTTCTGAGCCTGCAGAAATTGGGCCTGCAACGTCTCTTTTTCGGCCTCGGCCTGTTTGCGCTCCGTAATATCTATAACAACCCCCCGAAAACCGGTGGCCTGGTTTTCTGAACTTCTCGCTGTGGCTATAGAAGACTCTATATATATTTTTGTGTTATCCGGTCTTATAATATCCCACTCATGGCTTCTTACCGGTTCACCAGTGGCGTAAATCTTGTTGAATACTTCATGCACTTCTTTAGCTGTCTCCGGCGAAATGTATTGGCAATAATTAATCCCTATCAACTCAACTTTTGGGCTACCCATAATTCTGCACATGGCATCATTGACAAAGGTAACGTTGCCTGCAAGGTCAATTTCATAATAACCTTCTTCCATAGTTTGAAGAATGGTTCGATATTTTTCCTCACTCTCCTGAAGCGCAGTTAGTGTTGACTGGAAACTTGAGGCCATCTGGTTGAAGGTTACAATAACAGTCCGCAACTCAGGGCTGCCTATTACCGGGACACGGATAGACAAATTACCCTTGGCAAGGGACTTGCTGGCTTTAGCCAAAGTTCTCAACGGGCGTAATGATTTACGCAAAACAACCCATATGATGGACAAAACTATCAAAAGGGAAATGAGTATGACCTGCAACAGATACTCGTAGTTTTCCCAAGCTTCGTTAATAAAGCGATTGGGCGACATGGAGAGGGTCAGGAGCCCGTAATATTCCCCTTGAATAATAATGGGTCGATTGAACTTAATTGTATAATGTCCGCACCAGCGGGAGAAGAACAAAGGGGCTTCAAGCTTAATAGTGATATCCTGGTTAAAGGCAGCCACATCCGAGGTTTCGCGAAAACTGACCTGACTTACATCGGGACCATAGTTGAATTTACCGAGAATGTTTACCAGTTCCTCAAAGCCGAAATTACGCCCGCTTTTTTTTTCAGCAAATGAGGTGGCAAGAACGATGGACTCCAACATATCCATTTGCTGATTGCATCGCTTTGTTAACTCGGTCTTTGTTTTCTGGACAATGTGCCGGGAGGCTTGATATGAGGCACCTATTGCCACAGCCATCATGCTTAAGGCCACAATGATCATCAATCGGATAGTTAAATGCAATCGAGTCCATAAACGAGATGGAAGCCAGGTCATAAATCACCTCATCCGGTTCGGCAACGCATCGGGTGTAAAGAGCAGATTCGGGAATCCTTCCGGCTGCGGCCAGAGTCCCATGCCCGGATCGCCAAGGTGTAAGGAAAAGGAGTAGATGCCCGACATAAGGTCATAGGCCCAATAGTTGCGCGCATTTGGAGTTTGGATATCGTAGAGTTGGGTAAACATGTTGAACAGACCCTTGACGAGCTGGCCCATGTTGTTATACGCATCGCACATGCCGCCGCCGCCCCAGTCCTCGTCAAAGTAATAGACGCGCCGGCCAATGACATGGCGTTGGCCCTTTTTAAGATTTGCCTCCACCACCCAAACGCGATGCAATTCCCAGCGCACGAAATCCGGATTGATATGCCTGGGCGTAAGAAACTGGGACGAGGTGGCCTGAAACAGCAGGTTGTAATTATTGTAGGGGATGAACATCTCCCGTTTGCCAAGCAACTTAAAATCGAACATGTCCAGTTTGCCGATGAACAGTGTGCGTTCGTCATAGGTGACAACTCCGCCGACCGATGCCACCGGAGTATCATAGGCAAAATCAGGGGCAATGCGGATGCGTCGGCTGGCGGCGGAATACGTCCACACGCGGCGCGGCTGTTTAACCGGGTCGAGGCTGTCCGTGGTCAACGAGGCATTGCCGAAGGCCTGGGGAGGGCCGATGAAGTTGTATGCGGCTTGATCGTAATAGTTACCATTCTTCTTCAAGTCCGCCAGTGTCCACTGCGGATTGTAGTAGGGATTTTGCCAGTGGGCGTTAATGTCGGCGGAATTGATCGCCACGCCCTTGGTAGTTACAAACCAGGTGGAGGCACGCATCTTGACGGCATGGCCGTTGTAACGCAGCAGATGGTTCCACATCGCCTCATTGCCGTTCTTCACGATAGGGAAGGGAACGCCACCGATAGCACCATCTACAGTAAGGCCGCCATTGATTAGGCGGGCTCTGGTGGCATTCTTGCGCGAGTTCTCCAAAACGCAGGACGGATAGGCAACGCTGCGATGGCTGGGATAAATATCCATGCGATAAGAGGGATACTTCCTTAACAAGGCTTTGCTGGCTTCGCTGAGTTTTTTGTCATATTTGGCCATGTTCCGGCTGGAAATCGAATAAAGCGGTTTTTCCTTGGGGAAAGGATCGGTCCAACGTCCTGACCCCTTTTTGAAGTCTGCGGGAATGTCCGTTTCCGTGAGGCCGCCAGTGTAGGGGGGGATGGTGCCATCACGATTACCCGCTTTTTCTGCGCCGAAAGGAGTCAAAGAGGTGCCGAGCTGGAGTGCTTCGGGAACGCTGACCCCGGCCCGGGCATTGTTGAAGTATATAGTTCCTCCCAGAAAAAGAAATAATAATACGATAGATAAATATTTCACTATAGACATATAATCTCCTCTCATCAGAAAGCAAACTGAGCAGAATGATACAATGGGCTGGGCCCGAAACTTATTTCGCTGTTGATCAGGGCATGCCAGGTATCTCCCCTGGCTCCTTTATAGCCGTTCGATTGCCTGGCGGCCGCACTGTTGCTGATCAAAGGGCCATTGCTGCGATGGGAAACCTCAGTGCCAATGGAAGATCCGGCGATATTCTTCGCCAGTGTCACCCCAAGAAGCCCGATTTTCCTGGCATATACCGCCCGTGTCTTACCGCCACCGGCCGCTTGCGCCAGTCATCCACTTTTATCATTAAAGTGACGCGCATAAAACCCGATAGTGCCGTCCAGCCAAGCCGTACGTCACTTCAGTCCTACTCCCACGTCGCCCCACTCACCTTCAATAGCGGAAAGACGGTTCACATTGGGGCCTTCATTCACACTATCGACTCCAAAATAGGTGCCCCCTTCCGGGATGCGATTTGGACGCCATTCAAACCCCAGTTGTATCGCAGAGAATTGTTCCAGTTTATTTTCATATCCTCTAAGTCGGTTAAAATTGGAAAAGCGTAGATCGGTTGTGTAAACGATACCATCATACCTATGGATCCCAATAAAATAATGATGATTATTAAATATCGGTGACGTGACAGAGCTACGCTTCGAGTAGTTTTCATCTTGTCAGAGCGGCCTCTCTTTTTACATAATATCCATACGTCCGTAAATGATGTATGATACCCTTGAAAAGTCCTCGATCAAGTATGAAGTGCGTAGCAGCCGATAGCCGTCATCCATCGCAAATTCCCCATACTCGCATTATCTTTTAATATCGGCAAATTCAATAATACTGAGAATACGTGAAAATTTTTATCGTCGACAACATCTGATGTGGTTTAATTTGTTATTTGCTCAAGCTATATAACTAGTCTATGGAAAAAGTCTGTTTTTAAAAAGTATAGTTATATGCTTTAGCCGGAATAGAATTTATTTACATATATTGCTGTTATTATTACACTGGAAAAAAAACATGTCAATAAAACAGTCTTCGGAGACATTTTAGGGATGTTAAGACTATTTCCATCACCAGGAAAAATTTACTATGACTTGCCATGTGCTGTTAGCTAAGAATGAATATCCTTACGGTGGTAAATTTTCCATTTGCTGTCGACAGTTTCAAATGTCGTCACAAATTCTTCCACCGTTTCTAATGTTCCCATAAAAAGAAAACCGCCAGGTTTAATCGCATAATGAAAAAGTGGAATCAACTTTGAACGAAGATCTCTGGCCATATAAAGAAGCGTATTGCGGCAGCTTATCAGATTCAATTCTGAAAATGGGGTATCTTTAGTCACATCATGTTCGGAAAAAACAAGAAGATCCCGGATAGATTTTCGGATATGATAGAAGCCTTCTTTGGAATCATGGATAAAAAAACGAGCCAGTCTTTCAGGGGATACATCAATATCGATGTTTGAGGGAAATATTGCGCTTCGGGCCTGTTCAATAGAATACTTGTCAATATCAGTGGCAAAAATCTGCACTTTATACGACTCTTTAATGGATTCCATATATTCCTGAACCAGAATTGCAATGGAATAGGCTTCCTCGCCGGTGGAGCAACCGCAGACCCAGATCCGTATAACTCCTTCGGATGTTTCATTTGAAAAAAGTTTAGGGATTACTTTTTTTTTAATTATTTCGAAAGCAACCGGATCATGGAAAAAAGTTGTAGCACCGATAAAGGTGTCGTGAAAGAGAGCATCCGATTCCACCTTATTTTGATACATAAATCTAAAATATTGATCCGGCTTTCTGATCTGGTGTAAAGCCATCCTACGTTTTATACGGTGAATCAGGGTAATATCTTTATACTGGGAAAAATCGTGGCCTGTTTGCGTCCGCAAAAGAACACAGATTTTTTTCATTGTATCATCTGTTGGAGATGAGGTTTTATTGTTTTCTTCAATAGTCATAGCATTTATTTACACCGAATAATCAATGCACTTAACCCGTATTTAATGGGTTTTAAACGATCAACTTTGCTGGCAGGCATTTCTTATAAAACATTAAGTACGAAAAATCAAAAGATTATGACTAAAGACATCTATTGGAAATAAAAAAGAGGGCTACCCCTGATTTGGATAACCCCCTTATCTTTTTTTTGATTTAGCTTATCGTATATTTTCTATACGCCTTGCAGTTGCTCCTTAACCGTTGTAGCTATTTTATAAAGGATTGTCAGTACTAAAAATCCTACAGCATAAACGCCTAATGTAATGGCTATCTCCGGCATTGATGGAACGTATTCGGTAATATGATGCAACGGAGATGGTACAAAGCCTCCTGAAATCATGCCAAGTCCCTTATCAATCCATGTACCGCAAAATACACAGATACATGCTATCATAAGTATCCCCTCTTTTTTCCTTGTAGCAGGATTTATAAGAAGGATAATGGAAATCACCATCAGAGCGACAGATGCCCACATCCACGGCACAAGAACTCCATGTCCATGCAATCCAGCGTACAGATAAGTCATATGATCCATATGTTCGGGGATTTTGCTGTAAAATACTACAAAAACCTCACATAGCAAGAAAAATACGTTTAATAGAATACCGTAAGTTACAATTTTAGCAAGGGTCTGAATCGGCTCTTTTCCCGGATCAAACTTTGTAAGTTTTCTTACAAGAAGGCAAAGAAGAATCAAAAAGGCCGGGCCTGCTGCAAATGCCGAAGCAAGAAACCTTGGAGCAAGTATTGCTGTAAGCCAGAAACCTCTGCCGGGAAGACCGCAGTATAAAAACGCTGTGACGGTATGAATACTGACTGCCCAGGGTATTGATATATAAATCAGAATTTTTACCCATTTAGGTGGAGCAACACCGTTTCTTTCTCCCTGAAGAACCTGCCAGCCAATTATTATATTTAAAAACAGATAACCGTTTAATACTATCATATCCCAGAAAAGAATCGAATTGGGCGTAGGATACAAAATTACATTCAAGGCACGCATGGGCTGCCCAAGATCTGCTATGATAAAAAGGAGACACATGCTTACTGCAGATACAGCCAGAAATTCCCCAAGAATTGTAATTTTACCGAAGGCCTTATAATGGTGCAGATAATAAGGCAAAACCAGCATTACGGCTGATGCGGCAACACCGACAAGAAATGTAAACTGAGCAATATAAAACCCCCATGATACATCTCTGCTCATTCCGGTAAGACCGAGGCCGAAGCTTAGCTGCCATAAATAACAACCTACTCCTATGCCGATAATGGTAAGCAGGACTGCAATCCATCCATAATATTTTTTACTTCCTTTAAGTGCTAATTCAAGCATAACCACCTCATACGATGTAATAAATAGAAGGCCCGGTACCAAGAGCCACTTTGCGTCGAATTGTATAGTTAGTTTTCAATAAATGTCTGACTTGAGATTCCGGATTTTCCAGATCTCCAAAAATCATAATGCCGTTGGATGCTTCTACGCAGGCCGGTTGTAACCCTACAGCAAGACGCTCGGCGCAAAAATTACATTTTTCAACAACGCCTTTCATTCTTGTCGGGAATTTTTTGTTTGTTTCTTTTATAAAAGGCCTTGGATCCCTGAAATTGAAATTTCTTGATCCATAAGGACAAGCAGCCATGCAAAAACGGCAACCGATACACCTATGGAAATCCATCATAACAATTCCATCTTCACGTTTAAAAGTTGCCTTTGTCGGACAGGCCCTGACACATGGGGCATCTTTACATTGATTGCAAAGAACCAGAAAAGGCAAATGCTCTATACGCTCATTTACGAATTCATGCTCTAAAGTGGGAAAAGCATGTTTGAATTCTTCTTCCCATATCCACTTTATTTCATGCCGCTTATTTTCCAGAACCGGAATATTATGAATTTTATTGCAGGCAGCAATCATTGGTTCAAGATCATGTTCCGATTTAATCTTTCTGGTATCAATGACCATTCCCCATCTTTTGGCAGTAAGAGCATTCTCTTTTGGAGCTGCATCAATCGGTTTAACAAGCAGGGTATCTATATCTACTGCAAAAGCATCCAAAACAGGGGTTGTAGTCAGGCCCAGTGCTGAAATTCCAGCTATCTTTAAGAAATTTCTTCTGCTGTTTTCCATCACTATTTCTCCTTCGGATTATCGATATGGCAATCCCAGCAGTAAGGACTTACCGATGCATAGGTGTGACACTTATCACAAAATTCTGCCTTATTTGAATGGCAATCCAGACAACCATTGGATAAACTCATTTCAAATTCCTTGTTGCCACTTTTGTTTATATAAATTCTGTTTGTATTCCTTACAACCGAACTTCTCCAGCTATCTAAAACCTGCATATGCTCGGTTTTCATGTAAGCTTTTGGCTCAACGCACTCAACCGCAGCCTTGGCTTTTTCGGTAAGTACAGGTTCAGGAACCGGGGTTGCTTTTCCCATGTTATACCAGAAGGGAAAAGTGAAAATAATTAAAAATATAACAATTCCGGTTATCACTTCACCTTTATTATACATCTTTTTATCTTCTTTTTCGTGAGACATTTTACTCCTCCATTCCTGGAAGCGGTTCATCGCGAAGGTTAACAGTTCTTTCTTTCTCTCCCGGCATTATCAAGGCGTTTGCAACCAACTCGGTAACTCCGGTTACATCTACTCCAGGAACCCAGTAATCCATAAGAGGCGGAAGAGCCGCTCTGTCAATTGCGCAGATAGTAGCAAGCATATTTACACCAAATTGATCGTGAACATGCTTTACCGCATTGGCCCTTGGAAGACCGCCGCACATCCTTAACTCCATGTCTTCACCGGCGTTAAGACCGGAACCGCTGCCGCAGCAGAAAGTCTGCTCTCTGATTGTATTACTCGGCATTTCGTAAAATTTATTACAGGTATTTTTTATAACATACCTTGGCTCTTCAAACATCCCCATGCCTCTGGACGGATTGCATGAATCATGAAAAGTTACGCTGAGATTATCATTACGGCTTTTATCAAGTTTTAGTTTCCCATGATATATAAGATCGGCCGTAAATTCGGAAATATGTACCATTTTTGTTGAGTTGGCGTTTTCAAACTTTGTACCGGTAATAGGAGAAACCGGATTTTCAAGAAAATCCGCAGGACCGTTCATTGTATCCATATACTGGGTTATAACACGCCACATATGCCCGCACTCACCACCGAGTATCCACTTAACACCAAGCCGTTTTGCTTCGGCATACATTTTTGCGTTAAGACGCTTCATCGTCTCATGGGAAGTAAAAAAACCGAAGTTTCCACCTTCTGAAGCGTAGGTGCTCCATGTAATATTAAGACCCTGCTCCTCTAAATAATGAAAGAGCATCAGATAACCCATGGCAGTATACGTACCAGGATCGGCAAAAACATCACCGGATGGGGTAATAAATAATATATCTGCGCCCTTCCTGTTAAATGAAGGCTTTACCACCACTCCGGTTTTTTCTTCTATATCATCTACAAAGAATTCCAGCATTTCTTTGTAAGCATGCGGCTGGATTCCAAGATGGTTTCCTGTACGATAACAATTTGCAACGGGAGTTGCGATCCAGTCTATATTTAGCCCAAGCAGATTAAATATCTCCCTGGCCATTATTGTTATTTCCGCGGTATCAATGCCGTAAGGACAGAACACTGAGCAGCGTCGGCATTCGGTGCATTGAAAGAAATAGTACCACCATTCTTTTAAAACATCCAAAGTAAGCTCGCGCGCTCCGGCAATCTTGCCTAAAAGTTTTCCTGCCGTGGTAAAATCGTTTCTGTAAACCGATCTAAGAAGTTCGGCTCTTAAAACCGGCATATTTTTAGGATCACCCGTACCTATAAAGAAATGGCATTTATCGGCGCATGCTCCGCATCTTACGCATATATCCATAAAAACTTTAAAAGAACGAAATTTATCAAGCCGTTCCTTGAAAGCATTATGGACTATCTCTTTCCAGTTTACAGGAAGTTTCCAGTCCTCATCAAGCGGATTCCATGCACGTGCGTTAGGCAGGCTAAGATATTCCACGCTTTTGGGATTTGAAGCATAACAGTACATACCCTTTCTGATTTCTACGGGTACATCCATCCAATCTTTACTAGTAGGCTTGTAATTTATTTTTTCTATCAGTTCATTGTTATCTTTTGGAAGGTCTGACATTAGTTACTCCTTTTCAACCGGCAGTCCAGCATCTATCATTTTTTCCCTGAAATCGTCCTCATACTCTTCATATGTATGAGTATGTACAGGATAATTCCATGGATTTACATGCCTGACCGCCCGGGTGTTGCACGGCAGATTTCTTGTAGGACTCATAAAAATACCACCCATGTGCATAAGCTTACTGAACGGGAAATAGACAAGTAATGTGCTTACAAAAAAGAGATGCACATAAAAAATACCGCCGATACCCTCAGGAATTATAGGATGAAATGTGACAAGACCCATTGCAAGCTGCTTTGCGCCTATAATATCTACTTTGAATACGTGACGCATCAATATTCCGCTTACAGCTATTCCTATAATCAAAAACAGAGGAAAATAATCCTGGGTGAGTGAAATGTATTTTACCTGAGGTTCGACAATCCTTCTGAGAAGAAGATAAGAAACAGCCAAAAGAAGAACAAAGCCCGACAATAATATTCCCGGCACACCAAGTTGCAGCATCCCGTCAACTTTTTCAAGTAGTTGTATAGCAGATGGCACAGGATCAGTAAAAAGCCTTAAATGTCTTGCTAAAACCGTGAAAAAAGATGCGTGAAAAGCCAGAGAGGCAAGCCAGAGAAGAATCTCAAGATTAAAAGAAATCCTGGGTCCATCGCTTAACTGGGTTCTCGTATTTCTAAATAAGGAACGGAAAAGAAATACTTCCAGAAACATTCTGCCGAAAACCCCTTTGGTTGTGGTCGGATTATCCAGACTTGCATGTTTAATCCACGGCAAAGATTTTTGCTGACCGGCAGTAGTTGGAATTGCAAAAGGTACCGGAGACCGCGCCCATCCGACTACACGGTTTATTACTCCAATAACAAAGACAAGAAAAGCTGCGTACGGTATTACAATCCCGAAAACAAATTGCGCTGTGTAACCGGACGTCTCTACCCCCACAAAGGCAAGCACCGATAAAATAACTACTACAGTGAGTGAGAACATGCACTTAACCATTTAACATTACCTCGCTCCATGGCTTAAGACAGCCGCTTTATCAATACAATAGTCAGCCACTTAAGCTTTAATATTAATCATTGTTAAATCAATTGAGATTCCGTTTCATTATCCGGAATCTCTTTAATCAAACCGGCTCTTTCAAACGCTCTGAAGGTTCTGTTTTTTTCTTCGTTTGCCTTTATATGATAAATTTTCTCTCTGCATTTCATATAAATGTCAAAACCTATCTTTGCGACTAAATCAATTTTACTATAAAACTGCATTACTTCTATTAACATGCTATGATCATTAAATTCTTTATCTTTAAATTGGTCTTTTATTATATCTTTTAAAGAAAATACAAAAGAAACCGCTCCTGATGGTGTAAAATCCTGAATAGCCCTGATCCTTATAATCGGGTCAAGAAATGAATTTATTGTATCAGCATTCATTTCACCAAGAAGTTCATCCATCAAAACGCTAAGACCTTTATGGGTTGTACTTCCTACAGGATTGGCAAAAGGATTTTTCTGACTTTTGATAAATCTGGAAGTATCGGAAGGATAGGTGTTGACAACAGCATCAAACCATTTATCGATAATAACTTTTTTCTTTTGGGCTAACAGCTCTTCCAGTTTCATATATAAAAACCAACCTCAACTCTTTGACATATCAGATAATATTCATTTATTATAGTATTTTTTCCAAAAACCTTGGAATAACGCCACTTGGCGCAAATTCTATAGTCAAGATAAAAATTCATGTCAAGTATAAAAGAAACTATTTTTCAGGAAATTGTGAATTATTGGAAAGGATTTTGGGATTTTGAATGTAATATGAGTTTAAGTTGATTTTTTGCATTGTATGATTTAAGTCAACCATAGGGACTCAGATAAAAATCATTAAGTTTTTATAAATACTTATATAGTTATGCAGGAATAGACAATGAATATTTCCGATTTTTCTATTGCACAGATTGCGGGTCAGCGTCTCATGGCAGGTTTTAACGGAACACAATTATCTCATGAGCTGATGTTTCTTATAGATACTGTGAAAGTCGGGGGGTTAATACTTTTTTCACAAAATGTACAAACACCCGAACAGATAAAAAATCTTTGTGATTCAGCTCAGGCTTATGCAAGATCATGTAATCAACCTCCCCTGATAATCTCTATTGACCAGGAAGGCGGTCAGGTTGCAAGGCTCAAAGAGCCTTTTTTTACCCGATTTTCTGGAAATCCTGAGATAAAAAACGAAAATGATGCCTTTATTTTTGCACAGACAATTGCAAATGAATTACTTGGGGTTGGAATTAATATGGATATGGCTCCTGTTCTGGATGTTGCTCCGGAAGGCATTAACAGCATAATGTCCGGCAGGGCTTTTGGTTCTGATCCATACTGGGTTTTAAAAATGGGTGTTGCAGTCATAGAGAACATGCAGGCAAGAAAATTAATGGCTGTGGCCAAACATTTTCCAGGTATAGGAAGAACTGTTCCTGATTCCCATCTTGAACTGCCTGTTCTTGATATTGGACTTAGTGATCTGGAATCTTTTGATCTTATACCGTTTTATGCAGCTATAAGACATGATGTTTCGGCAATAATGCTTTCTCACATACTTTATTCAAACATCGATGAAAAATGGCCGGCAAGCCTTTCCGAAAAGATAGCAAAAAAGCTTTTGCGCGAACAAATGGGTTACAATGGTATTGTTATGACCGATGACCTGGACATGGGGGCTATAATAAATAATTTTGATATTAAAACAGTTATAAAACAAATTCTTTATGCCGGAATCGATATGGCGCTGATATGCCATGCAGGACCAAATATTGAATACGCCTTTGAGGAAATAAAAAAGAATATGCGCGATTTTAACGAGATAGAGGTGGAAGCTGAAAAATCAGTAAGCCGTATACTTTTGTATAAAGAGAAATATTTATCGTACACTGTAAATAACGATTCCGAATGAGGTAATAAATGGCTGTACGTTTTTTAGTTGGGGATTCATTTGAATTATCCGCGGATGTAGAGGGATTGTGGAACGGTAAGCCGGTGCTGCTCTTACACGGCGGTGGTCAAACCAGATATTCCTGGGGCAATACAATGAGTGTGCTCGGTGAAGCCGGGTTTCTGGCTATCAATCTTGATCTTCGTGGCCACGGTTATAGCGACTGGGCAGCTGATGGTAATTATTCTATCGATGCCTATGCGAAAGATCTGCGCACCGTGGTGGATCTCATCGGGCAGCCCGTAGCTTTGGTTGGCGCATCGCTTGGCGGTTTGGCATCGCTTATAGCGGCAGGAGAAGCACCGCAAGTTGTATGTAGCGCCTTGATCCTGGTTGACGTTGCGCCACAACTTGAGCAGGTGGGCCGGGAGCGCATTCTTGAGTTCATGCGCAGTTACCCTGATGGTTTCATATCGCTTGAAGAGGCTGCCTCTGCCGTTTCAGGCTATCTTCCTTATCGATCACGTCCGGATGATCTTAGCGGTTTGGAGAATAACCTGCGACTTGGTTTTGATGGTCGATATAGATGGCACTGGGATCCAGCCATCATATCCGATGATGAACAAGTCAATGATAAATTCGATACAAAACGGTATGAGCGCGCAGCTTTGACTATCGATGTACCTATTATGCTTGTTCGCGGCCGAATGAGCGATGTGGTGAGCAAAGCCGGTGCACAAGCCTTCTTAAAGACAGTGCCAAGTGCCGAGTATGTTGATGTTAAGGAAGCAGGGCATATGATTGCCGGTGATCGCAATGATGCGTTTACATCTGCCGTTATATCTTTTCTCACAAAAAATCTTTCTTAAAATAAGACAAATGGTATACTTTAGGTCAATTTGGATCGCATCATTAAATAATTATAGCAGCATAAAGACATTCCAAGCAACTGGTGGATGCCCATATACGTTATATTTTCCTCGTGGAGGTTTAAATTGAATTTTATAAATTCTTACGCAAAATTAGATGGGGTTTTTTACGAAAAGATACGGCCTGCACCTGTTCGTGATCCGCAACTCTTTTTGTGGAATTCCACCCTGGCTAAGCAGCTAATGATTTCGGATGAATTGAAAAATGATTCGCATACCCTGGCACAAGTTTTTTCAGGAAATCAAATACTGCCCGGATCGGAACCCATTGCAACAGCGTATGCAGGCCATCAGTTTGGTGGTTTTGTTCCCCAACTCGGAGATGGAAGAGCGCATCTTCTCGGAGAAGTATTAGATCAATTCGGGCAAAGGCTTGACATTCAGCTTAAAGGTTCCGGCCGCACCTCATTTTCAAGAGGAGGAGACGGGCGTTGTGCCCTTGGTCCGGCTGTACGGGAGTTTATTATGAGTGAAGCCATGAAAGCCTTAGGTATTGCTACAACACGCAGTCTGGCAGTTGTAACTACCGGAGAAACGGTTTTTCGTGAAACTCAAGTACCGGGAGCAGTCGTTACTCGTGTTGCTTCAAGTCATATACGTATCGGCACTTTTCAGTACTTCGCAGCCCGGGGTGATCTTCAATCTCTCAAAACTCTGTGTAACTATACTATTAAGCGTCACTATCCTGAATTGATTACAGAAGGACAAAATCAATATGTTATGCTTATTGATAAATTCATTGAAAAGCAGATTCAATTAGTTGTTGATTGGATGAGGGTCGGTTTTATTCACGGTGTCATGAATACCGATAACATAACCCTTTCCGGAGAAACCATCGACTATGGTCCATGTGCAATGATGGGAATCTATGATCCCGAAACCGTTTATAGCTCTATAGATACTATGGGTAGATATGCCTTTGGCAATCAGCCTTCAATTCTACACTGGAATATAGCCCGGTTCGCTGAATGCCTGTTAACTCTCATTAATCCCGACACTAAAAAAGCTTTAGATCAGGTAAATCCAATGATATCGGAATTTCCCGGCCGGTTTGAAAAAGAGTATACGAAAATGATGAAAAAAAAGCTTGGCCTGATATCATTTAATCAGGAAGATAAAAAACTGATAGATACTGTTTTAAACCGGCTCAAGGAAAAGCGCTTAGACTACACGTTAACTTTTGATCATTTAACTAAATCTTTGACATCTGAAGATTCAGCATCTTTGATGCATAGCAAACTTGAGGAGTGTTTTGATCTTTGGCAAAAAAGATTAAGTGAGCAAGACGTAGTTACACTAGAAGTACAGGAACTGATGCGGCAAAACAATTCAGTGGTAATTCCAAGAAATCATCATGTTGAAGAAGTTATTAAAGACTGTGTGCAGACAGGCAAGGCCGCATCGGCAGAGAAACTTCTTCAGGTTCTTCGCTCACCATATGAAGTGCTGCCGCAAACAAACGAGTATCAAGACCTGCCCAAAGACGGTGATAAAAATTATAAAACTTTTTGCGGAACCTGATGACTGTACGGGTCCGCTGCAGTTCTTATGGTGGTTGTAGCATGGGGGGCCGGATTTATCGGAGTAGTACTATTAGCAAGCATGGTTTATCACTTTTAGAAATAAATTTATATGCCGTTCGTTTACCCCTTAATTTTGTGCAGTTTCCTTTTTTGTATTAATCAAGGCCAGATGTCTTATTGTGACCCAGCCTTCCTGACCGTTTTCAAATTTCACGTAAACCCAGACATCTAAAGGTGTATGCAATTTCGGATCATTGCTTCTGATTTTGGGGGCTTGCAGTATTTCACCTATTGTTCCGGCAGGAACGTAAAGCTTTTTCTTACCTTTTAATTCACGAAGGGCTAAAATAGTTTTATCTGTTTTTACACGGTCTCCCTTTTCGATAAACTTGTAATACCGCCGGGGCACGTATTCATCGCCGATATCCACAGTCCGGTATACAACACCGGCAGGGGGGGCATTTTTCTTTCTTACCCAGACAGCGGATTCGTAGACCCACATCTGGTTATCATCGTCGAATTTGTCAAACAGCATGACATGCTTGTTTTCCGAATTTAAAATATCTCCGGGTTGGAGAAGTTCCTGAGGAATTCTTATCGAGATGCCGGGAAATGATTTTGTCGTGTATCTGCTAATTTCCCAGCTGCGGGAAACCAGGCCGGAGCAATCAAGACCGGCAAAATCTTCACGAACACAAAGCTTTTTACCGCACTTTTTCTTGTAATTTCCGGCGACAGCCCCTTTTTTAACTTTATTTATAAATTTGTTTGTTGAATCAAAGCCGCCCCAGTTATATGGCACTCCTTTGTACAGTTTCCCCGGAATTAAGAGATTATAGTCTTTTCGGGCATTTTGTTTTGCACAGAGCCACTCGACATTTGAATATGAAAATGCATTCGCCATAATTTCATCTCTTGTGATGTCTTCTGCATAACCCGAAACCGTCAAGAGAAATAGGCATGCAGAAACAATCAGTGCAAACGATATATTCCTGCTTGTCATAATTTGTTCCATTTTATGATTTTCACCCCTGATGGTGTTGTTTGAAGTTGATATATGTCCCCTTTCTTATCAATAATTATTTTTTTATAGATGGTTGTGTAGTACTTGTTAGGTAATTCAATGCTCTGGATGAGCCTGCCGTTTCTACGGTACCGTCTGATTTCAAGATGGGTAACACCATTTGTGCCAATTCTTTTGGTTTCCAGATATATGATTCCTTTTTCATCCTGGTCAAGAAATATTACTGAGCCGAAGATATCTTCTGTTTCTATCGGGAATTCATTTATAAAGCTTCCGTTTTTAGCATGCACGCAGAGTTTAAAACGTTTTATGTTATCCTTGGCTATAGTAAACCAGAATGATCCTGATTTGTCAGGGGTACCACCGCGTTCGCTTTTGAATTGTTCCTCTCCTGAAAGCACGGTATTTTGCCGCCCGATGCCTTTCAGGATTTTATAGGCCTTGCCTTTAGATCTTATATATAGATCACCATAACCATCAATACGCATCCATTGGCCATAACCCTCGTAAAGAGTTATTTCCGGGGCGATTGGGTAAGTTTCTACAGGTATTCCGGAAAGGGTATATTTATAGATGCTTTCGCCGTCCAGGAGATAATAGTTTCCTCGATAGACAACAAATGAGTATCCCGGTAGATCCGAGCCTATACTTTTCTGAAAGATGCCTTCCCCATTAAACACCTTTATATTTTTCTTTATAGAATCAAAAATATGAATGTATCCGTTATCGTCTATATTAAATGTACGGGGCCCGACAATTTCTCCTTCATCAGGAATTGCAAGTCCGAATTTTCCTGCTTTAGCCCCCCATCCAACTGATATGACGGGTTTTTCACTGTGTTCATTAAAGCCATTGTTATCACAACCTAATAGAGACAGGATTATGAGAAGCGCTAAAAGGCAATATGTTTTTGATAGAAATATCATTGATAAGGAACTGGATTGTAACATTATGGATACAGCTTTTTCCGGTTTTCTTTTTTTATCCTGGCTTGAATCAATAAGGGTATATTTTTCCATGAATTCAAGATAAGAAAAGAAGTCTTAAATGTCAATGAACTCTATCATCTGGCCAGTTAATTTTTAGGACTTTTTTTAAATCCAATAGAAACTTTTTTGTTTATCAAGAAATGGGATAATGGGGAATTTTTTTCCTATGTTGTCTTTTATACACGGAATATATTTTCCCTTTATCAAACAGTTATTTTGGCAAGAAATTAAACAAATAATTTATAACTACAAGTAATAAATGAATAATAAAATAATATTAAAAGTTGGTACGTTGCTTGCTCTATGTATTGCAAACTTACTTATTAAAGGGTTTCTCAAAATGATAACAAATATAATGATAGCCAAATCTATACTTAATTTACTTGGCAGTTTAAGCACAAACCCAACAACGCAGACAGAGTTAAACGGGGCAAATAATTTTGAAGCCTTAATAAAAAAATCAATGCATAATTTCCTTAAAACTGATGGAAGCAAAAAAACTGCTCAATCAATAAAACTTAATCAGAAAGAAAATAGCAATCTGAGTTATCTTGAGAAATTGAGAACGGGCCTTTTAGAAAAGGGAAAATCTTTAGAAAAAATATATTTGAAAGAGTCAGATATCCATACCTTAAATCTTTTTTTAACACAATGTGGTTATAGTAAAACTGATGCAAAACTATGCATTGATAAACTGTTGGAAAATAATCCTGACGGGAAGATAAAACTATCTGATATTTTTTCCGAGATTGAAACGCATTTACTTTCCTCTGCCTCTGACTCTTCAGGAAAAAACAAATCTGATCATCCTGTCTACCTGGAGCCATCGGTAATGCCAGGTATTGAATCCGCTTTAAAAGACTTAGGCTTGAGTCTTAAGGATGCTGATAATGTGTTGAACGCTGCCCGGTCAGCTTCCGGCGGTCTGGATTTAAATAAGCTTATAGTACAATTAAAAACATTGGAAAACAGGCCCAATAAAGAAACCAGCGAGATGGAAGAAAAAATTTCTGCTGCCAAATTTTTGGAAAAACATGAGAAACTAGGACTTAAGATTACTCCCGATAAAGAAACCGGCCTTGTTTCGATAGATAGATTTATTGCTGCACTGGAACAATTCGAAAATGACATATCCGGAACAACCCGGCAAACTAAAACTCTTCAAGAATCACAAAATCATAATATGCGTAATATAATTGATGCTGATACAGCCGAAAAAAACAATAATTTCCGGTTTAAGGAAAATATTTTAAAAGCAGAAACCAGTGCCGATAAATTACCAATGGATGTAAAAGTATCTATAGACAAAATCATCGAAAGATCGGTAACTCCTGATGAAGATTATAAACTCAAATTAAACAGTCCGTCTCTTTCACAGCTCAAATCGGAAGTTTTGCAAGGTAAGGAAAAGAAAAAAAGTGCAAGTCATATTTTTCGAGATAACCAATTATCGGAATCTGCACAAAAGACAGGAACTCATAGAACTGACTATGGCAATCAGGGTATTAAAAATACCGATACTGCAAGGCAGGATGTTTTGGGCAAGATTTCGGATATAAAGGATGTTAATCCCGAAAAGAATATCAAAGACGTGCAGTTAAAATCTAATGACATTCTTCAGGAAGGTGCACCTGCTGTTAAATTTGAATCCTTGTCTTCTGCACTGGAGCGTCGTTCGGGCAATAGTTTCCTGCCGGCAAATACTATGGAGCTTTTGGGAAAACAAATTTCAAAGTCTGTTGCAAGGGGTGACAGGATTATAAATCTGCAATTAACTCCACCCGAGCTTGGCAGTGTGAAATTATCTATGGAGATTAAAGACAGTGTTTTGCAACTTAAAATGGTAGCAGAAAGTGCTTCTGCAAAGGAAGTGCTTCTTGCTAATTCGCATGATCTGAAAAATGTACTTGCAAGCCAGGGCATTAAGCTGGACAGGCTGGATATTCAGGTTGATTCTAATTTTGGCAGTGCTTTAACGGATCTAAATGAGGGATATGGCCGGGAGCAAAAACAACAGCAGGAAACAGGCGGCAATTTATTTTTAAATGATAATATAAAGGAAGAAATATCTTCTGACGTTTTGATCAAAGCATCCAAAGATAATCTGCTGAATTTAACAGCTTAATTATATATGTTCCAGATATCGGTTTTCGCCGGTATGACGATTTGCCGTTTTTTACAAAACAGCACAATATGGCAAAACCTTAAAAACATGAGAAAGAGGTGTGTATGATAGTAGACTCAACATATTATAATCAATTAAGTGGCACCGGAGATAGTTCATCGGCATCTACGCAAGCGAAAAAAGAAATGGGCAAAGATGAGTTTTTAAATTTACTGGTTACTCAGTTAAAATATCAAGATCCGTTAAACCCTATGGAAGGCCAGGAATTCTCAGCCCAGCTGGCACAATTCAGCAGTCTTGAACAACTAACCAATATGAACTCAACACTTTCAGGAATTCAGAATTCTCTTTCTGCGAGCAACCAGGATAACTTATTAGATTATATCGGGAAAACTGTTAAAACCATTAACGATGCGACCGGAGAAGTTACAGGCATTACTTATCAGGGCGGTATTGCATACCTGAAGGTAGGGGAAAACAAGGTAACACCTGATCAGATTGTTGAGATTACACAACAAAACAGTTAACGGCTTCAATAAAAAGCAAATTTACTGTGCCGTTCTAAATAAACCATTATACACATTCATAAATAACAAGGAGGAAATATATGTCAATATCTAGCGGACTTTTTTCCGGCATCAGCGGGCTAAATGCCCTTGGAAACGCAATGACGGTAATCGGAGATAATATCGCCAATGTAAACACTGTAGGTTTTAAAGAAAGCAGGGTAACTTTTCAGGATGTATTAAGCCAGTCCGTAGCAACAACAGGTGGTTCGGCACAGGTTGGGCGCGGTACTTCACTTGCTGATATTTCGAGCAGTTTTTCCCAGGGATCTTTTGAATCCACCGATTCAAGCACAGATCTTGCCATTGGCGGTGCCGGATTTTTTATGGTAAGAGACCCAGGTGCCGAGAATAGTAATTATTACACCAGAGCAGGCGAATTCAGTTTCGATAAAGACGGTAATTTCGTAAATCCTTCCGGCTTCATTTCACAGGGCTGGAAACTGGATGAGGCAACCGGTCAGGATCAGGGCACAATAATGGATATAACATTATCTTCATTCACTTCATCGCCAGCTGAAACCAGCAATCTGAGCATGATTATGAATCTTGATTCAAGTTCAACCAATAATACAACTACTGGTACGACTACAGGCATAACCGATACAGCTAATAATGGTAGTGGGCTTATAGAAATTGAGGCAGCAAGTCATGGTTATAGCGATGGCGATATAGTTACCATATCAGGGGTTGTTGGAACAACAGAAGCAAACGGAACCTGGACGGTTGCAAACGCTACCACGGACACTTTCGATTTGGTGGGGAGTACATTTGTAAATCCTTATATATCAGACGGTACCTCAAACTTACCAAATACAGCCCTTTCTTCGGTATGGGACGGGTCGGATGTTAACGGCGAATATATAGTGGATACAGACTATTCATATCAGACAACCCTTCAGGTATATGATTCTCTAGGCAGTACCCACGATGTAACAATATATTTTGATAAAGGTGCAACAGCCACCGATCCGGTATGGGAATATATTGTTACGGTTAATCCTTCAGAAGATTTAAGAACAATTACAGATTCGACCCAGTCAGGGCTTTTGGCCAGAGGAACCATAGAGTTCAATGGAACATCAGGAGATATTTCCGGACTTACCGACAGTATATCCTGTGAATTGAATGGTGGGGACGGCACATGGACGACTTTAAGCAATACCGATGCTATTGCAAACGGAGGATATTTTACATTTACCCCTGAATTTATCGCAGGTTCTCCAATGAATATTAAACTTGACTTCGGAAGCCGCTTTAATGGAAGTGAGTGGGCGAACGATGCCTTATCCACAACACAATTTTCATCCGCTTCATCAACGATCTTTCAATCTGCAGATGGATACGGAGCCGGTGATCTCCAGGGCATAACAGTCGGCACGGACGGTGTTATTACAGGCGAATATTCAAACGGCCAGGTACTTCCTCTTTATCGTGTGGCGCTGGCAAAATTTCAAAATGAACAGGGGTTGTATAAGGAAGGCGGCAGTCTTTTCAGTCAAACACGATTAAGCGGTGAACCAATTACCGGAAAACCCGGCAGTAACGGACTTGGAAGTCTTTCCCCCAACTCCCTTGAACAATCGAATGTTGATCTTGCAACAGAATTTGTCAGGATGATTACCACCCAGCGAGGTTATCAGGCAAATTCTAAAATTATTACGACTATCGACCAAATGCTTTCAGAACTTATTAATTTAAAACGTTAATTTCATTCCATAACAGGGCGGTTGCCAATATCTTGACAACCGCCCTGTTCTTTGACGAAAACTCCTTCAAACACAACCCCATCCCCTCATCTGCTTATATATAACATCTTGTTATATTGATATTATTATAAGCGTTCAAATATATCCCCAGGCTGTGTTATATTGGCATAAAGGTTGCTGTATATCAAAAACGATAGCTAATTTTAAATTACAGAGCCACTTTCAAAACGTTTCAGTTTGGTCAAGCTCAAGGCGGGAGAAAATTTCAACCACAGGAATACATTTAGTATTTCGAGGATTGAGATTTGAGCCCAACGCAGAGATCGGCCAAAATGGGGCGTTTTGAAACTGGCTCAACAGTTGTGAGATATTATGGATATAGCCACAGTCTTGGGTATTTTTTCAGCATTCGGGCTTGTATTTATCGCAATTTTCATTGGCGGTGGACTTAAGCTGTTTGTAGATTTTCCGGCATTAATGATTGTTGGAGGAGGTACACTTGGAGCAACAATGATTAACTATCCTCTAAGTGAAATCCTTGGTGTTTTCAGAGTGGTAAAAAATGCATTTTTTTCCAAGAACACAGAAAGTGAAGGATTGATCAGGGCCTTTGTCGGTTATGCAAACAAAGTCAGGCGGGAAGGGCTGCTTGCACTGGAAGGAGAACTTGTCGGATTAGATGACGAGTTTTTGAAAAAAGCAATTCAGCTTTCAATAGACGGTTTAGAGCCTGTTGAGATAAAAAATATTCTGGAAACAGAGATTGATTTTATAAGAAACCGCCACAGCCTTGGGGCGGAAATATTTACAACTATGGGAACCTACGCGCCTGCCCTGGGAATGATAGGTACATTGATCGGATTGATTCAAATGCTTCAGTCTATGGATGATCCCGGTAAAATAGGACCATCAATGTCAGTTGCTCTTCTTACTACTTTTTACGGTTCTATAATGGCTAATATCGTATGTCTTCCCATTGCCGGAAAGCTTAAAACCAGAAGCAAGGAAGAAATATTGACGAAAGAAATGGTGATTCAGGGAGTTATTTCGCTTTCAAACGGGGATAATCCCAGGATTCTTGAAGAGAAACTAAAAGCATTTGTACCCGTTAGCCGCCGTTAGGGTTTCGATTATGGCTATAACAAAAAATAACACCGGTAACGATACGGTAAGAAACGTTGGAACAGCTATTACGGTCTCACTATTTATGATTATTTTGACATTTTTTATTTTACTTAATTCAATGGCAACACTTAATCAAAAAAAAAAGTATACCGCTATAAACTCTTTGGGCAAGTCGTTTGGAAGATCTGATGATAATTCTTTTTCTTCTCCTGCAATAATTGATCAAAAGAAACATTTGGAAAATATTATGAGCGGGCTGGATAAAAAGATAAATAAAAACATCGGAATAAAAGGCAAAACAGGAATAGAAATACTTACAATAGGAGAAAAATCTCTTTTTTATACAAACAAACATGTTCTTAAACCGGAGTCAATTGCTTTGCTGATAAAACTGGGAAATTTTATCAATCAGGGAGATTATCCGGTTTTGATTATAGGATATACTGATAATTGTGATGCACAGGAAAAAGGTTATAGTTCCAACTGGGAACTTTCTACTCTGATGGCTGTTCAATTACAAAAATATTTCATAGAAGAATGCAAGATAAAGCCTTACAGAATAACAGCTTATGGAAACGGAAGCCAGCGTCCGAAAGATTCTAACGATACATCCGAATCAAGGCAGAAAAACAGAAGAGTCGAGATAATATTTCAAGGTGCTTTGCCTGTTAAAAAAGTATATTCCGAAACACCTTCTGGAAACTTTACTTACAAGAGATTTAACTTCAATGTCTACTAATATTAAAAGAAGACAAATAGCAGCAAACGGCGATGAAGCAATAAACAAAGATGGGTGGATGGTAACATTTTCGGATGTTATTATGCTTATCATTACTTTTTTTGTAATGATCCTTACAATGTCTTCTATAAACCGGGAATCTTTAAAAGAGACTTTAAACTGTCTGAAAGAATCAATAGGAGGAACAACATACCCGGGTTATGTCAAAAATGGTGAGTATGTAAATATTATAGCAGCACTTAAAAATATCGACAAGCCTGTCGGCATTAAAGAAGATGAGCGCGGGATTGTGGTGACAATTAGTGAAAATATACTTTTTGATACGGGAAAATTTACAATGAGGAAGGAAAACTACCGGATTCTTGATTCAATTGCCGCTGTAATTGAATCCTGTTCAAATGAAATTATGATCATGGGTCATACCGATGACCTACCTCTTAAATCAGGCAAATACGAATCTAACTGGGAACTTGCGGGATACAGGGGTATTTCCGTGCTGGACTATTTCATAAAAAATAAAAAACTGCCTGAATCCCGGTTTCATGTCGGAGGTTATGGGGCATCCCGTCCATTGTTTCCTAATAACAGCTCAAAGCACAGAGCTTTAAACAGAAGAGTAGAAATAATATTTAAACATAAAGAGGTATAAAATATGGCGGAAGAAAAAGAAAACAGCGATGAAGGAAAGGAAAGCCCGAAAAAACCAATGGGCAAGTTATTGATTATAGTCGGGGCAGTATTGGTTATAGGGATCGCCGGGTTTTTCGGGTGGAGTATGTTTATGAAAAAAGGCGGCGATGATAGTCATAAAGCGGAAGCCTCAGAAAGCACTTCGAAACATAATGGACAGAATACTGAAGAAGCCCGGCATATTTTCCCGCTTGAATCATTTATAGTCAACCTGATGGACAACGCCGGAACAGGCAAAAAATATCTTAAAATAACCATGGAACTAGAAGTTGTGGGAGAAGCGGAAAAGAAAAAACTGGAAAATTATAAAACCCAGCTTAAAGATACTATTTTAATGCTGCTGTCCAGCCGGTCTTTTGAAGAAATATATACTGTTGAGGGGAAACTGGATTTGAAGCAGACTCTTTTGGCGAGAATTAATCAGGCTCTGGGTGGAAACGTTGTTTATAAAATATACTTCACAGAATTTGTAGTGCAATAGAAAATAGCTATGGCGAATATATTATCACAAGATGAAGTTGATTCCCTTTTAGGCGGGATAGACGAAGGAAGTGTTGAAACCGAAACCGATGTTCCGGAAACAGGCGGGGCAAATCCTTTATATGATTTTGCACAAAAAAGTCGCCCGGATCATTTAAAGTTGCCGGCTTTGGGTATGATAAATGAACGGTTTCTTAATCTTATAAACGAAAGCCTTCCTGACACTGTTGGTTTATCAGCCGATGTAAGTATTGATGATATTGATTCGATCAAGTTTGGTGATTTTTGCCGGTCTCTTCCTGTGCCTACCAGTCTTAATATTTTTAAAATGGAACCCCTTAAGGGGTTTGCACTTCTGGTTTTTGAGGGATGGCTGGTTTTTGCTTTTGTGGATACCCTTTTCGGAGGAAAAGGCTTAAGCCATGTAAAACTGGAAGGAAAAGGCTTTACTGCTATCGAGAAAAAGTTAGTAAGCCGGATCGTAGATATTATACTGGCGGATTTGCAAAAGGCCTGGGCTGATATCAAGGATTTGAAGATGGTTTGCGTACGTACGGAAATGGATCCTCAATTTGCAGGGATCGCTAAACCCACAGATATGGTTATTGCTACAAAGTTTGCTGTAAATGTAGGTAATTTTACCGGAGGAATGACTATCTGTCTGCCTTATGATGTGATTGAGCCGATTGGGGAAAAACTTAAAGATAATTTTCGGAGTGAAAAAGTTGAGGCAGACCATACATGGCGGCCGCACATAGAAAATAAAATTAAGGATTTGAAGGTCAACTTAAAATGTACACTGGGCAGAATAAAAATAACCGGCCGCGAACTTCTTGAGATGAAAACAAATGATGTACTGCTTACGAGCCAGAAAGTAGATGATCCGGTTCTTGTAAGTGTTGAAGATATAAATAAGTTTAAAGGTTATGTTGGGTCAATGAACAATAAGAAGGCAATAAGGATAGCAGAAACAGTATATTCGGAGTAAAAAATGGATAAATTAAATGATAATAACGGTGCAGATAGTAATGACGTACAGGATATGGAAGAGATAGAGTCAAATCAAAAATATGATATGGATCTTATTATGGATATCCCTCTCGAAATCCGGGTGGAATTGGGACAGGCCAAAATGCTTATAAATGACCTTCTCCAGTTGGGCCAGGGTTCGGTTATAGAATTAAATAAGAATATCGGAGATCCTATTGATATATTCATATGCGATAAACTTATTGCAAAGGGCGAAGTTGTGGTTGTGGAAGATAAATTCGCTATACGACTAACAAATATTATAAGCCCTACCGAACGTATTAAATCTTTGGCATAAGGGATTTGCAATGAACGGAATTTTCGAGGTCAATTTATTAAGTACGGGTTTAAAGACAGCAGCTATGCTCGCTATCGTGCTGGCCGTTTTAATTTCGGTTCTTTATATTATGAAAAGGTTTATGTTTTTTCAAAAAGGGGCCGGTAAAGAACAACTTATCAAGGTTATTTCATCAATGCATCTATCACCTAAAGAAAAAATTCAGGTAATTGAAATATCGGGTGAAAGGCTTTTGATCGGAATTACACCGAACTCTATAAATTGTCTGGCCAGGTTAAAGGATAGCAATGAAGATGATAAATAAATATATAAATACCGCAACTTTTATGCAATCAAGTAAAAAGGGTATAAATAATATATTATTTTGTTCTATCATTGTTGCTATGCTGTTAATACTGGGAGCAAAAAGCGTAGCGGCAGCCGATATTGCATTGCCTTCATTGCTTATAGGCGTTGAGTCAGCAGATAATCCTGAACAGGTGTCAGTACTGATTCAAATCCTTTTTTTATTGACCGTTTTAAGCCTTGCGCCGGCTATCTTGATAATGATGACTCCATTTACAAGGCTTGCTATAGTATTTTCCTTTTTAAGGCAAAGTATTGGAACCCAGCAGACTCCATCAAATCAGATAATAGCCGGTCTTTCAATGTTTCTGACTTTTTTTATCATGATGCCGCAATGGCAGGAGATCAACAACAATGCTCTGCAACCGTACCTGGAAAAGAGAATTTCGCAGGAAACAGCTATCAAAGAGGCTATGCTTCCAATTCGTAAATTTATGTTCAAACAGACACGGGAAAAAGATTTGGCAATATTTGTAAAAATGTCTAAAGCCGAAAAGCCGAAAACGCCGGAAGACATTTCTATGGCAACACTTATACCTGCTTTTGTTATAAGCGAACTTAAGACCGCTTTTATTATCGGATTTGTTTTGTTTGTACCCTTTTTGATTATTGATATGGTTGTAGCAAGCGTTTTGCTGAGTATGGGAATGATGATGCTTCCGCCTATTCTGATATCATTGCCGTTTAAACTAATGCTTTTCGTTTTGGTTGATGGATGGAACCTGATAGTAACCTCCATGGTAAAAAGTTTTCTTTAGAAAGAGGAATATATGTCGCCTGACATTGTGATAAATTATTTGCAGGAAGCAATTAAAACAACAATATTGGTTTCACTTCCGATTTTACTTATCGGGCTTACGGTAGGTCTTATAATCAGTATTTTTCAGGCTGTAACTCAGATTCATGAGATGACGCTTACATTCGTGCCCAAAATACTCGCCATATTTTTTGGAATTATGATTTTCGGAGGTTGGATGTTTGGGCATATCATGACTTTTACAATAAACGCTATTGAACAAATACCGAATTTTATAAGGTAACAATCTATATGGATCTGCTTAATATACAATATAGCGAAATCAAGATATTTCTTTTTATCCTTATAAGGATAGGGGTTATTTTATTTATGATGCCCTTCTTTAGTTCCAAAGTTATTCCGGTTATGGTAAAAGCCGGTTTGACGATTATATTGGCTATTATACTTTTTCCTGTAAGCGGTCCTTACACGGCAGTATATCCCGACTCACCATTGGGAATGGGCATCCTGATAATCGGAGAATTGATAATAGGATTGATTTTAGGATTGCTTGTCCAGCTATTTTTTGAAGGTATCCGCATTATGGGTCAAATAGCCGGAATGCAAATAGGGTTTTCCATAGCAAATGTTTTAGATCCTCAAAGCGGTATTCAGTCTTCTATTCTTTCCAATATAGCTTATTTACTTGCCATAGTACTTTTTCTTATTTTAAACGGACACCATATAATATTTAATGCGATCAGAGAAAGCTTTGCAATCATACAGCCGGGTTCGGTACACATAAACAAACAGGTCTTTACTGAGGTTTTGAAAAGATCCGGAGAAATGTTTTCTATAGCGATTCAGATAGGTGCACCTGTAATTGCAACTATTTTATTCATTCAGATTGCATTCGGCCTTATTACCAGACTTTTGCCTCAGATGAATGTCATGGTAGTGGCGTTTCCTGTTCAGATAGCAACGGGTCTGATTTTTTTCGGCATATCATTATGGGTAATGCTGCATTTTATAGAAAAATATCTGGGTAATTTAAACACACAGTTAATAAAGACGATGTTTTTGATCAATGGATAGATTGTAAGGATAGATAATGGCTGAAGAGTCAACCGAAGAAAAAACCGAGAAACCTACTTCTAAAAAAAGAGAAGAAACACGCAATAAAGGAGAGGTAGCTAAAAGCAAAGAACTTTCTTCTGTTGTTGTTCTTTTCTCAGGACTGTTTGCTATGGGAACATTCGGTTCTTTTATGCTTTCCAATATCCATGAATTGATGAAAGGAATATTTTCCAATCCAACGATAAATGACCAGAGCGTTACCGGTGTTTTAGAATTTATTCAACAATTTATTTTTTCATTTCTTGTGATCATAGGTCCTCTGCTTGCTGCTGTTTTTATCGGGGCTGTTTTGTCAAATGTAATGCAGGTTGGTTTCATGTTTTCGGGAGAGCCGATTAAGCCCAAGTTTTCAAAGTTAAATCCTTTGAAAGGATTAAAAAGATTGGTTTCCATGCAATCATTAATGGAGTTGGCCAAATCAATCGTAAAGCTTATCATAATAGGGGTAACGGCTTATTTAACAATAATACATGAAATGGATAATGTTTCCATGCTTGGAGAGTTGGGAATCGGGTCTATTTTTCAATATATTTTTTCCATTGTTTTCAGAATATTTTTGCGTTGTTCAATTGCTATGGCAGTACTTGCGGTACTTGATTATGGCTATCAAAAATGGGAGTTTGAAAAAAAATTAAAAATGGGCAAGCAGGAAATTAAAGATGAATATAAAAAGACAGACGGCGATCCGCTGGTCAAATCAAGAATAAAAACTATTCAAATGGAAATGGCCAGAAAAAGAATGATGCAGGCAGTTCCTGAGGCAGATGTGATTATAACGAACCCGACTCATTTTGCGGTTGCACTTAAATACGACAGTCTCAATATGAATGCTCCTAAACTAGTGGCAAAAGGTGCGGGTGAAATTGCCGGACGTATTAAAAGCCTTGCCGCAGAGCATAATGTGCCGGTGGTAGAAAACAAGGAGCTTGCCAGAAATATATACAAGCTTGTGGAAATCGGAAGTGAAATTCCGACTGAATTATTTCAGGCTGTAGCCGAGGTTCTGGCGTATATTTACAAATTAAAAGGCAAATATAATAAATAAATTATACTTGTGGAGCGAAAAGTAATGGAAGAAGTTGCAGGTATAAAACCAGGTGCTGCGTCAAGCAGTGAAATATTAACAGCTGCAGGGGTTATCGGAATTCTTCTGGTAATGATCATTCCGGTGCCACCTATGATGCTTGATTTTCTTCTGGCTATAAATATTACTCTTGCAGTTACCATTATGCTTATTTCCATGTTCACTCTTACACCGCTTGATTTCTCAATATTTCCAACATTGCTGTTGCTTACAACTCTTTTCAGATTGTCTTTAAATGTGGCTTCAACCCGGTTAATACTTCTGCACGGAAATGAAAGTACGAATGCAGCAGGAAAAGTTATTATGTCGTTCGGTAACTTTGTGGTAGGCGGCAACTTTGTAGTAGGTATGATTATTTTTATAATACTTGTCATAGTTAATTTTATTGTAATTACCAAGGGTGCTTCAAGAATCGCAGAAGTTGCAGCAAGATTTACCCTTGATGCAATGCCCGGCAAGCAGATGAGCATAGATGCCGATTTAAATGCAGGAATGATAGATGAAAAAGAAGCCAGAAGGCGCAGAACAGTTATAGCTAAAGAAGCTGAATTCCACGGAGCCATGGATGGCGCGGCTAAATTTGTCAGAGGGGATGCTATTGCCGGTATTATTATAACATTGATCAATATACTTGGCGGATTTATCATAGGTGTGGTTCAAAAACAGCTCCCTATAGTTGATGCTGCACAAAATTATACACTGCTGACTGTCGGTGATGGTCTGGTATCACAAATTCCGGCACTTTTGATATCTACCGCAGCCGGTATTGTACTTAGCAGATCGGGATCAAGTGATACAATGGGCAAGGAATTCGGAGCCCAGTTTTTTGCCTATCATAAAGCGATGTATTTAGCCGCAGGCACAATTTTTTTGTTTGGGCTTATACCGGGGCTGCCACATTTTTCTTTTATGGTACTTTCCCTTTTTATTGCAGGTGGAGTATATTTCTATAGAAACAAAATGAAAACAGCTGAAGATGCGCAGGCAATTGAAAGTAAAGATATAGAAACTGAAGCCGCTCCGGAAGTAGTTGAACATCTTCTTATGGTTGATATCATGGAACTCGAGGTAGGATATGGTCTTATTGCGCTGGTAGATAAAGAGCAGGGAGGCGAATTTCTTGATAAGGTCCGCTCTATTCGCCGTCAGTTTGCAGTTGAGCTTGGAATTGTAATTCCACCTATTCATATCAGAGATAACCTTCAGCTAAACTCCTCCGAATATCAAATTCTTCTTAAAGGCGTAAAAATTGCGGGATCTGATTTGATGGTAAACCATTATCTTGCAATGGATCCCGGAGATGCAACCAGAAAAATTGAAGGAATCGAAACTTGTGAACCTTCCTTTAACCTGCCTGCCGTCTGGATTCCGAAAGCCAAAAAAGAAGAAGCAAATATAGCCGGTTATACCGTTGTTGATAATGTAACCGTAATGGCGACTCATTTAACCGAGATTATCAGAAAGCATGCGTGGGAACTTATGGGACGGCAGGAAGTGCAAAATCTTTTAAATAATCTCAGCAAAACATATCCGAAAGTAGCTGAAGAGCTGGTGCCGAACCTGCTTTCTTTGGGTGGGGTGCAAAAAGTATTGCAAAATCTGTTAAGAGAACAAGTTGGAATAAAAGACATGCTGACCATTGTAGAAACCCTTGCAGACTATGCACCTTTGACAAAAGACACCGAACTTTTGACGGAATATGTCCGCCATAAACTTGCACGTTCTATTATTTCTCCTTATCTGGATGAAAAAGGATACTTGAATCTTATAACAATTTCAGCTGATATTGAAAATATACTTCTAAAAAACATTCAAAAAACCGAACATGGATCATATCTTGCAGTAGAACCAAATATGGCTGATCAACTTTTGGAATCAATCAAAGAGCAATCGGAAAAAGCAATGATGCATAATATGCAACCAATTCTTCTATCAAGTCCTACTTTACGCAGGCATCTGAAAAAAATGGTGGAATATTTTATTCCTTCATTAAAGGTATTGTCACATAGCGAATTATTAAGTGATATGAAATTTACGTCAATAGGAGAGGTTAGATTAAACAGTGCAAATTCATAAATATAAAGCTAAGACAATTAGTGAGGCTATTTCTTTGGTTAAAAAAGATCTGGGTGCAGATGCTATGATTTTGTCTTCCAGAAAACTGAAAGAAAATTTAAATGACCAAATTTTTGAAATTGCTGCAATAGCATCTAGTACTGATACAGTTGCTTCCTCTTCCGGTTATTATGAAGATATGAAGTCAGAGCTTATGAACATCAAGGAAATGATATATATTTTGAATCATTCGGAAGGTATTGCCGATAAATTAATAACGAAACCGGATGCATTATCTATTTATGCGAAATTACTTAAAAACGGTATTAATGAAAATTATTCAAAAATGTTTCTTGCAAAAGCTGGAGCATTGAATAACGGAACACAGAATAATCTCAAACCCGTTAAAACGGAAATCATAAAGTCTATGATGGAATATATAGGAATTTATAAGCCTTTCGAAACCATAAACGGCAAACAGACTATTACTGCTATGATAGGTACTACCGGTGTGGGAAAAACCACAACTATAGCAAAGCTTGCTGCGCAGCTTACGTTAAAAAGCAAAAAAAGGGTGGGGTTAATTTCTATAGACAGTTACCGAATCGGAGCAATGGAACAGCTTAAGACATATGCAAATATTTTGGGAATCCCCTGTTTTCCGGCGTTTAACAGGAAAGATCTGATAACGGCAATAGGAAAGCTTGAAAATATGGATGCTATTATAATCGATACTGCCGGTCAGAGTCAATACGACAGACAAAGAATAGAAGAGTTAAAGAATATAATGACAGATGATTTGAAAATACAATCTCATTTACTTCTTAATATAGCAACTTCAGAAGATGAGATGAATAAAACAGTAATAAATTTCAGCCTTCTTAACTTCAAGGGATATATATTTACGAAGCTGGATGAATCAGAAAAGTACGGATCTATTATAAATCAATTAATGAAAAAACAGCTCCCGATATCATATCTGACAACCGGACAGAATGTTCCGGATGATATAGAGGAAGCTTCGAAAAGCAGGATAGCAAAGCTGTTATTTAATAATAATTAATCTAAATCTCGCACCAAATTTTTGTATAGTGTTTAAGTGTCTGAACAATGGGATATAATCAATAATTTGACTGGAGCTTACTTCAATGGATCAAGCGACAAATTTGAGACAAATGGTAGAAATTAAATCTCAAAACGTTTTCAAACTTAAAAAAGACAAAACAGCTGAATCGGGTAAAAACGCTAAAGGTCCCAGAGTTATTGCCGTTGCCAGTGGTAAAGGCGGTGTTGGTAAAACCAATATAGTTGTTAATCTCGCTATTGCTTTCCAGCGTATCGGCAATCGTGTTTTGATTTTTGATGCCGATTTGGGTTTGGCGAATATAGATATTATTTTCGGTCTCAATCCTAAGTATAATATCGAAAACATCATAAACGGGGAAAAGGAGCTTTCCGAGATTATTGTTAAAGGGCCTGAAGGCGTCGATATTATACCTGCAAGTTCTGGAGTTCAGGAATTGTCACAACTTACCGAAGGCCAGAAGATAAATCTCTTAAATGAGTTTGATATGTTGAATCGTAAGTATGATTTATTGCTTGTTGATACCGGCGCCGGAGTATCATCTAATGTTATGTATTTCACCCTTGCTGCTGACGAAAGAATGATAGTAGTAACTCCTGAACCTACTTCAGTAACTGATGCATATGCTCTGATAAAAATATTATATTTTAAATATGAAGTAAAAAATTTTTACTTACTACTGAATATGGTGAATGATGAAAAGGAGGCAAAATCCGTTTATGACAAATTCGTAAAAGTTGTGAACAGATTTATGGGAGGAATTTCCATTGAGTACGCCGGCTTTATACCTCGCGATAATTTATTAAGGGAAGCTGTTGCACGCAGAAAACCGGTAATGCGCGCTTACCCGGAAGCCAAATCGTGCAATAGCTTTAGGCTATTAGCTAATCACATTTCAAAAAGAGATAAAAACATGCAAATTGACGGCAATATAAAATTTTTCTGGAAACGACTAATCGGCGGAGCCCCCGATGTTAACAATAAGCGCTGAAATAAATCGATATGTTGAAGCTTCTCAACTTAACCTTGAAGAAGAAAAGGAAAGTCGCAGAGAAGAACTTATCATAAAATATGCGCCGCTTGTTAAATATATCTCCGACAGGCTCGCGATTAGAATGCCATCGCATGTTTTAAAGGATGATTTGCACAGCGCCGGCATAATAGGTTTATTTGAAGCGATCGACAATTTTGATTATAGCAGAGGGATCAAATTTGAAACTTATGCATCTTACAGGATAAGAGGGGCTATTCTGGATGAAATGAGAAAACTTGATTGGGTTCCAAGATCTGTAAGAAAAGAAATTCAACAAATTGAATCTGCTATAACAGCACTTCAGATAAAGCTTGACAGAACTCCTGATGATGAAGAAATTGCACAGGAATTGGGGGTCAGTCTTGAAATTTACTATAAAATGGCAAACAGGACGAATAATGTACACCTTTTAAGCCTTGATGAGCCTTCTTTGAACACATCGATTACACCGGTTAGTAAAATGGAATCAGATACTCCATCACCGTTTGATAAAATCAAAAAAAGTGAGCTTAAAAAAGTAATTGCGGCTTCTTTGGAAAATTTGCCTGAAAAGGTACAATTGGTTGTTTCGCTGTATTATTTTGACGAGTTGACCTTGAAAGAAATTGCAGAAATAATGGGATTGACTGAATCACGGATATCCCAAATACACTCAAAGGCTATCATCATATTAAGAACGAAGCTGAAGGCATATTTTGAAGGTTAAGCATGGATCCGAATAAAAGTGATATTAATGAAGAACAATTCACCGGAAATGAACTCGATGAAGTGCAAAGCGATGAAAAGTTTAGCGGGAACGAACTCGATGAAGTACAAAGCGACGAACAATTTGCCGGAAATGAACTGGATGAAACACAAAGTGATGAAAACTTCTCTGGAAACGAGCTTGATGAAACTCTAAGTGACGAAAACTTCTCTGGAAGCGAGCTTGATGAAATTCAAAGTAACGGGAGCTTAACAGGAAATGAACTTGACAACTCGAAAGCTGATATCCAAAAGATCCAGGCAGAAGCTGAAAAGCCGGATAGTATAATAGACAAAGAACCGCTAGATAACAGTTCTTCCAAAAGAAAGAAAATATTATTTTCGGTAGATGCAATACTATCATTATTTAAGATAAAGAAAATTACGATTGTCCATAAAATATCCGCAATAGTTATTATGCTATGTTTTATAACAACAACTTTATATTTTTTTATCATAAGGCAGCCACAAGTTGAAAATAAGCCGATACCAATAGAGAAAACATCAGTTAGAAATGATAATTATGCATTAGTATTTGATACATTTATAGTTCCTTTTGAACAAAACAAGTATTACACATACATGCTGCTTGATATTTCTTTTGATATTCAGGAAAAAAAATTGCGCGAGGAAATGACCGGAAAACAAAACAAACTTAGAAAAATAATATATGACAAGATGCTGGATAAGATTAAAGGCGTCAAGTCTCTTCCACCCGTGGCTGAGATAAAGAATGATATCAAATCGGCAATTAATACGGTGCTTGAAAATGGAAGGATACAGGAAGTATTTATAACGAAATATCATGCTTTATAAAATAGGAACATAAAATCACATTGGATGAAGAATGAATATGAGGTTTCATTAAAACTAGTTTTAAGGAGGCCATACGGAAATTATATCCGTTAATGGATAAATAAAATGAGCAGCTCTTCAAACATTAATAGTATATTAAGCCAGGGAACAGCTATTAAGGAAATACAAAATGTCAGGAAAGATAATCTGGAATTAAACCAGCAATACGTTGCACAGCATTCTGAAATTCAGAAAAAAGAAAATAAAGAAAAGGTTCTGGAATCTAATGCCGGCGGGAATGTGGAAATCGGGAATGAAAATGAAAGAAAAAATCAGAAACGTCAAAATCAGAAACAAAAGGATAAAGATATGGCAGACAATGAATCAATACCTTTTGATGATGAACACATTATCGATATTACGGTGTAAATATGGCGATGTTTGACATTAAAGGTCTGGTAATTCTCTTAATAAGCATTGATATCTTTGCGATTATTGCCTGCATATATCTGATCGGAAAAATACGATCTATGCCAAAAGCAGAAAGATTTGAAGAAGGCATCAAACTTTTTGAATCTTTGCTAAATGATGCGGGTCAGATCAGCGGATGTTTCACTGAGCAGGTTACTGCAAAATACGATATGATAAAAAAGATCAATGCTCAGTTAGACAAGCGCATAGATAGTATTAATGTGTTGCTGAACAGGGCGAATATAATCCTTTCTGATACTGAAAAAAAATATGACCAGTCTAATCAGGATACAAAGTCCATTCTTCTTAAGCAAAAAGAAATAATAAAGCTTGATAGTCAAGGCTGTGATGTGGAAGAAATTGCAAACAGGCTTTTGGTCCCAAAAGGCGAAGTAAAATTAATTCTTGATTTGAATAAAAATCTGCCCGGCTTAAAATAGCAGTCATTCAGAATAACGCTTAATCGCCGTTAAGTCTAAGCAAAGGTCATAAAACAGGAGTTTGTTGTGATAGAAATTAACGGCCTGCCAAGTTCAGGAGTTTTGATTTATGACTCAGATCAACCGCGCTCGGCAAATACGGCCAGGTTTATTAAAAATGAAATTATTAAAGGAAGAGTTCTTAAACTTCTTGATTCAAATACTGCGCTTATCAATATAAAAGGGCGCGATTTTAGCGCAAGAACACAGGTTCCATTGAAAGTAGGTTCGGAAATGACCTTTAAAGTTGAGAAATTAACTCCGGTTCCGGAATTAAGGGCGCTTGGTATTCAATTTGTAAAACCCGAAGCTGCAAATATTTCAGCTATACTTTCTGCTTTAAAAGATAATTTATGGAAATCTGTATTTGATAAAATTTCAACCGTCAAAGGTTCGACGCCTGAGGAAATCTCATATAGTCAAATTATCGATAGTCTGCCTAAAAAGCTTTTGAAATCCGGCAAAACTGAATATGTCAAAGAGATTATAAACCGGTCCGGTTTGTTCTTAGAGTCGAAACTAAAACAGGCGATAGGGCCAAAGCCCTTAGAGCCTGAACAAATCAGGCAGCTCATAAAAAACGATATAAAAGGAATGCTTCTGGGCTTGATCTCAGAAACAGATGATGAGGATGCAAAACAATTATTATCAGTCATAAAGAGTTTGCAATTGCTTCATATATCAGGCGTTGAACAGGAAAGAAAAATGTTTATTCCTCTGCCGCTTTTATTGCCGGATGGTCATTTTTGTACTGCTCAATTGCTGTTTAAGCTTCCAAAGCTGTTAAAAGATATTCCTGAAGAGTCGGAAGAAAATGAAAACCCCCTGAAGATATCCTTATTTCTTGAACTTTCAAACCTCGGTCCGATCAAAGCGGATTTTACTTTAAAAGGCAAAACACTTTACGGAATGTTTGGAGCAGCAGTTGCCGAAACCGTAGAAATACTGGAAAATAGTATGGAATCTTTCAGAAATACTCTTTTGGAAAAAGGTTTTTACATACAGCATATTGAATGCCGGCTTAAAGAGCCGGAAATTATCAATGAACCACTCATATTTAATATAATTCAAACTACAGAAAACAATGTTAATCTGGTAGGATAGATGTCTTCAAGTAATGAATCCGATAAAGCAGTTGCATTAAGATATACTCCCGATCGTGAGAAAGCGCCGCGTATTATAGCAACAGGCAAGGGAAAGCTTGCGGAAAAAATCATCCAGATTGCAAAAGAAAATGATATCCATATTCACAATGACCCTGATCTTGTTGAGATGTTATCACAACTTAAACCGGATCAGGAAATTCCGCCTGAATTATATATGATTGTAGCGGAAATCCTTGCATTTGTCTATTCACTAAGCGGTAAAAAATTATCAGGGTAGGAAAAATATTCCCTGTTGTACGGGGTACAGCTTAATCTCTATTATCTTTTTTCACTACCCGACCTGTCATTGATATTTGGTAAACAAGCATAAACACTTTAAAATACATAATTCGTATATTATCAGCATAGTTGTATGTCTTCCTGCTTCCTGTTTTTTTACTTATAATAACCAAGTATTTTCACAAAAAAATAAACACTATATTCCTGATGCAATATGTTTCTGGCACCGATATTGCTTTTAATATTAAATAAATTCTTTCGAGTAATGATAAACAGGCAAAAAGACTTTTTGCGGTTGGAACAAATGGGAGTGGAGTGAAAAATGATATCAAGTAATTATAATTTGGTTGGAGGTTCTTTAATACAGCAAATCAGATTTGATACTCTTTCAAACAATCTTGCCAATATAAATACAAATGCGTTTAAGCAGGATATTGTATCTTTTGATCAAAATCTTTCCAAGAACATATCTGCAATCGATTTATCTTCAGGCCCTGTTGTTTACACAGGTAATTCATTAGATGTTGCATTGGAGAATCAGGGTTTTTTCAAGATCCAGACGCCTAACGGCATTAAATATTCAAGAGATGGATCTTTTGGTCTTAACAAAGACGGGATGCTGGTTAACCGCAACGGGGATCAGGTCTTGGGAGAGAATGGCCCTATAACTATAACCGGAAGAGATATTGCCATCGGGGGAGATGGCCGAATTATCGAAGACGGCAGCCCTGGTGATAAAATATTTATAGTTGATATTAAGGATTCAAAACTTCTGAAAAAAGAAGGGATGAATTATTTTATTTATACAGGAAACGAAAAAGATATTAAAAGTGCGGAGAAAGCCAGTCTCAAGCAAGGTTATATAGAGAAATCAAATGTTAATGTGACTGAAGAGATGGTAAGGATGGTAGAAACCTTCAGAACTTATGAATCCATTCAAAAAGCAATTCAAAGCACTGATGAGACAACAGGCAAAATGGTCAATGATTCTGAATTGCTTTAAATAAACAGGGGGTATTTATGTTAAGGGGAATGTGGTCGGCTGCATCCGGAATGGATGCACAGAAAATGATGATTGATGTTATTTCAAATAATCTTGCCAACGTTAATACCGTAGGGTTCAAGAAAAGCAGACCTGATTTTCAGGATCTTATGTATCAGACTATGAGTCAGGGCGGATCAACAACTGCTTCCGGAGATCAGATCCCAGGAGGCATCCAGGTCGGTATGGGAACAATGCCGGTCAGTGTTCAAAAAATGTTTATACAGGGGGATTTCAAGGAATCAAAAAATGAACTGGACATGGCCATAGAAGGGAAAGGGTTTTTCAAAGTTATAAGTAATGACGAAGAAGTTTATACCAGGGCAGGCAATTTCAAAATGGATAAGGACGGAAACGTTTGCACTTCTAACGGAGAAAAATTACAGCCTGCAATGTCAATCCCTACCGATGCCATATCAATAAGTATTGACGGGACCGGAACGGTGACTACTTTTGACTCCTCCGGAACAGGAAATGTAGTTGGAGTGATTGAGTTATATTCTTTTGCGAATCCGGCTGGTCTTTTCAGCAAGGGACATAATCTTTATGGAAAAACCGATGCCTCCGGTGAAGCTATATCAGGTACCCCGGGTTCGGAAGGATTGGGCACAATCGCGCAAGGGTTTATAGAGATGTCGAATGTGGATGTAGTAGAAGAAATGGTGGCTATGATTATGGCCCAGAGAGCTTATGAGGTGTCCAGTAAATCGATTCAAACTGCAGACAATATGCTGCAGATGGCAAACAACATCAAGAGGTAGTTATAATGAACAGCTTTGTTCGCGCAACCATTATCATTATATGTCTTTTGGCTTTTGGAGCAATTTCTGAAGCCGGGTCAAATGGCAATCACCGGGGGGCAAAGATCTCTAATGATTCCAGCCAGACTATATCCGAAGCCGTATTCAGGAAAGCTTATAATAAGTTTATCAGTTCCCACCTTAAAAAACCAAATGACGATATTCTTTTGTCCAGATTCACTGTAAGCGGCAACAAAGCGCTGCCAGCCGGAAAAGTATCTTTGAACTTATTCAAGAAAGGTAGTGAAGAACTTAAAGGATATGTGCGATTGATTGCCATTGTCAGTGTGGATGACATACCAAAAACGGAAGTTAAACTTTCGGGCTGGGTTGATGTGTTCGATTCTGTTGTGTGCGCTTCTAGTAATTTAAATAAGGGAGACATTATTGCTGAAGAAGATATACACCTTGAAAGAATAAACATATCCCGTCTTAAATCAGATACTTTCAAAGATATAGATCAGGCAATCGGTCTTATGGCCAAGCACGATATAAGTGAAAATGCTTGCCTTAAAGATTGGATGCTGAAGAAAACACCGATTGTCAGCAAGGGAGATATGGTTACAATACTTGCGGAGCATGGAAGCATAAAAGTAACAGCACCCGGAAGAATTCTGGAAAAAGGTTATAAGGGTGATTATATCAGAGTTCAGAATGCGATGAGCAAAAAGAGCGTTTATGCAAAGGTTATTAACGGCTCTATCGTTACTGTAAATTTTTGAGGGAAAAATGATTTATAAAAACATTGCAACATTATGCATTTTGCTTGGTTTGATTACCGGTTGTTCGGCTGGTTCTCAATACATTAAACAGGCTGCAAAGGTTGAAATAAAAAGTCCTGACAAGCTCCCCTATGCTTATCAGCCGCCACAAGTATCAGAAGGATCTTTGTGGTCTGAATCGGAAGGGTCATTACTTTTCCCTGACAGAAGAGCGCGGCGGGTAGGTGATATTGTTATTGTAAGAATTGTTGAAGATCCTGAGGCAAACCTCAGTGCCAGCACTAGTTCCAGCAGATCATCTTCTGCGAACGCAAAACTGGAATTCTTAGGTTATATGAAGGCTCTGGCTGAAAAAAATCCGCGGCTTGCCCAGAATCCGGGAAGCGATGATCTGATAAATGCAACTTTTGGCACAAAATTTGACGGAAAAGGTTCCAGCAACAGAGACGGCCATGTCAAAGCATATGTATCTGCTGTAGTTTTAAAGGTTTTTCCAAACGGCAATTTATTTATAAATGGCAAGCGGGAAGTAAAAGTAAACAATGAAACTCAATATATTACACTATCCGGAATAGTAAGATCCGAAGATATCAGCACAGCAAACGAGGTTTCTTCAGCTTATGTTGCCGATGCTAAAATCTCTTATTCCGGGAATGGCCCGGTAGCGGATAAGCAAAGGCCTGGATGGCTGATGGGGGTTATTGATTATGTATGGCCGTTTTAAGATAGCATTTCTGCTGGTATTATTACTGTGCTTGTTTATTCCTTCAAGGGGATTTTCTGCCCGTATAAAAGATTTGTCTTCTATTAAAGGAATCCGTTCAAACCAGCTTTTTGGTTATGGTTTGATTATCGGTCTTAACGGCAGCGGCGATAAGAGCGGCACTACCTTTACAATTCAGGCTCTTGCCAACATGCTTGAAAAGATGGGAATACATGTGAGCCAGGATGATATGAAAGTAAACAATGTTGCGGCTGTGATGGTAAGCACTGAACTGCCGCCGTTTGCCAGGATCGGTAAAGATTTGGATGTGACGGTTTCATCTATTGGTGATGCCAAAAGCCTTCTGGGCGGGACACTTTTGCTTACCCCTTTAAAAGGTGTTGACGGCAAAGTATATGCGCTTGCTCAGGGGCCTATTGTTGTTGGCGGCTTCAGCTCAGGAGGAGAAGCTGGTGGGGGTGTAACAAAGAATCATCCTACAGTTGGACGAATAGTAAATGGTGCAACAGTTGAAAAAGAGGTTCTGGTGTCGCTTGAGAATAGAAACAATCTAACTCTTATGTTAAATAATCCCGATTTTGAAACCGCAACAAGGGTTGCAGATGTAATTAAGGCGCAATTCGGAGAAGATCTGGCTAAACCGTTAGATTCGGGCACTCTTAAAATCAAGGTTCCCGAAGCATACCAAAATGATGTTGTCGGCTTGATTGCTAAACTTGGCAATCTTGATGTTAAGCCCGATAATGTTGCCAAAGTAATAGTGAACGAGAAAACAGGCACTGTTGTTATTGGAGAAAACGTCACAATTTCAATTGTTGCTGTTGCTCATGGTAACTTGAATATACAAATAAAAGAGACAAAAGAAGTTTCGCAACCTCTGCCGTTTGGGGTATCACGTTCTGCAAACGCGGCGCCTGCACAGATGCCAAACGGAACGGTAGTTGCGCCAGGTGGGGCAACGGTTGTCAGTCCGGATACTGAAATAAACGCGGATGAAGAAAAAACAAGCCTGGTATTAATAAATAGTGGAAAAACTGTTGGCGAACTGGTCCGTGCTCTTAATGCTATCGGGGTTACGCCAAGAGATCTTATTACTATCCTTCAGACAATCAAAGCAGCAGGAGCGCTTCAGGCTGAACTGGAAATTATTTAAAAGGAGTAAAGAGATATGATTAAAGACATTATGCAGGCTCCTGTTTCAACAGATATTCAAAAAAATTCACCGGAAAAACTTAAAAAAACATGCCAGGACTTCGAATCGATTTTTCTGACTTATATGTTAAAGACAATGAGATCCAGCGCAACAGAATCAGGCACAGTAGGAAAGAGCCATGAGAGCAATATGCTTTATGCAATGTTTGATGAAAAATTAAGTGAACAGATGGCAGATAGCGGTGGGATGGGTCTTGCAGACATGCTTTTTGCGCAGCTTATGGATAGAAAATAAAAAATTTTGAGATTTTTGCTTCCGGCTGTTTGAGCCAGGAAAGAACATACATTATTATAATATAAATACTGTAAGTTATAACTTTTTATAAAGATAGGTTGTTAAGAAAAAAACTGGATTTGCCGATAACCAATTTGGAGAATTTGCTTTATGGACAATACTATAATTGAGCTGCTTGAAAATGGCCTGTATGAAGGGATATCTCTTTATGATGAGCTTCTTGCCTGTTTTAAAAAGGAAAAAGAAGTATTGGCAAATATGGATTTGGATAATCTTTGGGATATATCAAAAGAAAAAACCAACGTATGTGCAAAGATAAATTTCACAGAGCAAAAAGTTTTTTCCGCTATTCGTTCTGAATTGGAAATACAGCATTTTGCCGGATCAGAACAGGTCACCGATTTTAACAGATGGTCACAATATCCTGCTCTTATTACAGAAATAATACAGGAAAAGGATAGGCCGAGATTTCAGAAATTATATTATACGCTGCAAAACATTAAAAGCGAGATTGATATGATGCGCAAAGTAAATACTGATACAATTGAGCATTCGCTTCAATTCCTTGATGAAATTATATCACTCATAACAGGACAGGCGCATCAGGAAGTTATATACAATGGAAGATGCAGATATAATCAGTCAAGAAACAGTATGTTTATGAGCAGGGAGGTCTGAAAATGTCGAGCTTGGGTTTGGTAGGAGATATTGCAAACAGTGCCTTGGCTGCTCAGCGCTATGGCATTGAGGTAACTTCTCATAATGTAGCAAATGTTAATACCCCAGGATATACAAGGCAAAGCCCGATTTATGAAACGAAACTTCCCGCATCGGTCGGCGGACTGCAACTTGGCCGGGGGGTAAATACAAGTGCTATAAGAAGAATATCCGATCAGTTTATTGAAAACCAGCTAATGGGTCAGGGTTCCAATTTGTCTTCTTCTGAAGAACTGGAAAGCTATATAAAAGTTCTTGAAGGGAGATTCAGCGAAAGTTCGAATGCCAGCATAAGCGCTATGTTATCTGATTACTGGAACTTATGGCAGGATATATCAAACAACCCGACAGGTTCTTCCGAGCGCACTGCTATTTGCGAATACAGCATTCAACTTACGGAACAGTTCAATATTGTTAATTCCAGTATGGATCAGATGGAAATAAATTTGACTAACGCCATAAGTTCAGGGCTGGGCGAGGTAAATCAGATTACAAGTGAAATTGCTAAAATCAACGCTCAAAGCGTAGGCATAGAGGCAGATGGTGCAGCCAATGATTTAAGGGATAAGCGTAATGAACTTTTATCGCAGTTATCGGAATATATAGATGTTAATTCTTTTGAGCAGGAAAACGGAACTATTTCGGTTGTTACAGCAAGAGGTTGCGTATTGGTTAACGGAAATAGCAACAACGATCTCGCCCTTGGAGGTGTAAACGGAGATAATGTAAAATGGCAAGGCTCAGGCGGATCAACCACCGATATTACAGACTATATAACTAAAGGGAAACTTGGTGGTTGGCTGACTATGCGCGATGAGATCATTACCAAATACCAACTGGATCTGGATTCTATGTCCAAAGAACTCGTATGGGCGGTAAATCAGCAGCATAGCCAGGGTATCGGGTTAAGTGCTTTATCGGAAGTAACGGGAACATATGCAGTCACAGATATAAATGAAGAATTGACTACTATCGATTCAGGGCTTGATTTTAATTCAAAGATTAGCACCGGCCAATTCAACTTATGGGTTTATGATTCTTCAGGAACCGTGGTAGGCGGAAGTGCAACTGCCATAACTATAGATGCTACAACAACTCTTGAAAATTTAAAAAGCGCAATTGATTCTGTTGACAATATAAGCGCATCTATTACTACCGGTAACTTTTTAAAAATCAGCGCCGATAGCGAAGATTATACATTTGCCTTTTCCGAAGACACAAGCAATGTATTGGCTGCTCTTGGTGTAAACACTTTTTTTACAGGTTCGACTGCTGGTGATATTTCTGTAAGCAATGCAATCAGTTCGGATATTAATACTATTGCAGCCGCAACAGTTGCAAATGATGGTACTTTTGCTTCCGGCGATAACGGTAATGCAATTTCTATAGCTAATATTCAAAACCAGTCCATATCGATCTCTAACTGGACATGTGACCGGATAAATGGTAATACGGAAGGCACTGCTACAAGCACACTGGAAGATTATTATCATTCAATGGTAGGTTCAATCGGAACGGTTTCAGCGGGAATCTCAAACACTAAAGCCTTTAACCAGGTGATTTATAGCAGTATGAGCGATATCAGAGACAGTATATCGGCGGTGTCATTGGATGAAGAAATGACAAACCTTATCAAGTTTCAGCATGCTTATTCGGCCGCAGCCAAATTGATAAGCACTGCGGATGAAATGCTGCAAACTCTGCTTGGTATGAAATAAATTAAGGAAAGCATTATTATGCGGATAACTAACAAAGGAGTATATGATTCCATTAAATACAATCTGGGCAAGATAACTGAAGAAATGAACAAAGCAAATGAAATTACTTCTTCGGGAAAACGAATCACGGATCTATCGGATGACCCTGTCGGTCTTACCCAGGCGTTAAAACTTAAATCCGCTATTTCCGGCATAGACCAGTTGGGAAGAAATGTGTCTTTGGGAAACTCATGGCTTGCCGCCTCAGAGAGCGCATTAACCAGCGTACAGGATTTGATCTCCGATACAAAATCCTTGTGTGTTCAAATGGCATCCAGTACATCAGGGGCTTCCGAAAGAGCTTCAGCAGCAACAACAATACAAAATACAATAGACGAAATTTTATCGCTGGCCAATACTGAAGTTAGTGGAAGATATATATTTTCAGGAACCAAAACAGATTCGCAGGCATTTGACCAGAGCGGAACCTATTTGGGAAACAATGAATCTTTTGCCGTAAAAATAGGTACGGATACTACTATGAACGTGGGAAGAGATGGGAGCGAAGTATTTGGTACGATCTTTGCCGATTTAACCGATTTAAAAAACGATTTACTAAACAACAATATCGGAGGAATTCAAAGCAGTCTCGATGATTTAACCGTACATTTCAATAACACAACAAACACGATTTCCGATATCGGTTCAAAGATGAACAGAATGGAAATTAAAGAGCAGATATTACAGGATCTGGATATCGTTAATACAGACCGGCTTTCAGTTATCGAAGATGCGGATATAGCGGACGCAATAATAAAAATTAAGGAATTGGAAGTTGCTTACCAGGCCGCTTTAAGTTCTTCCAGCAAAATAATGCAATTAAGCCTTGTAGACTATTTGAAATAATGACTCAGGAAAGTACCATGGGAAAATCATGCTGATAATTACACGAAAAGCAGATGAAAAAATTATAATCGGTGATGATATTGTTGTTACAATAATTGAAGTCAAAGGATCTGTAGTCAAGCTGGGGATTGAAGCGCCAAAATCCGTAAGCATTCATCGTCAGGAGATATATGATAAAATACTAGAGCAGAATCTCAAAGCTGCGGAAGTAGATGAATCCGATCTTACAATAGCTGCATCCATATTAAATAAAATTAAACCAGATGGTGAGTCAAAGTGAAAATACAAACAACTCGATTCGGGACAATTAACGCAAAAAAAGATAAAATAATTCATATGCCTTTCGGTATGCTTGGCTTTCCGGAAAACAAGCGCTTTATTATGTTCCGCCATAAAGAAAACTCTCCTTTCTTCTGGTACCAGTCTGTAGATGATCCTATACTTGCCTTTGTTATAACCAGTCCTTTTATATTTATGCCTGCTTATGGAGTTGACGCAGAGGAGACGGCAAAAGCTATGTCCTGGGATGATATCAAAACAGATGATCTTGAGTTGTATGTGGTTGCCAATATCCCCAAAGGAAAGCCGGAAGAAATGACTGCCAATTTACTTGGTCCCATATTGATCAATATAAAAAATAATCAGGCGGTCCAGATGGTAATTTCAAATAATACTTACTCCCATAAATTTCCTCTTGCCGGAAAAGGTCAGGGATGTTCAGAATCAAAATAAACTTTTCTTAATGTTTATAGCCATGATCTCAATTCGCTCAACGCCGTGGAAGCCATTAAATACGGTTCTTTATACATAATTGCCAAACGTTGGATTTCCGATAGTATTTCATTTAAACTCATAGAGTCTGTGCCCCTGTTGGTCAAATTGCCGGAAACATACCCCCACATATGATCTGTAGTATTTTTCAGATTTCCGGTCGCAGGCCGGATTCGAAGTATTTCAGTCAATTCTAAAGCAAGCTCATTGAATCCTTCATATTTTTTAAATTTTGATATTTTTTTACCTATTAATTTATATAAACCCGGGTTTCTGGCCATAACGGAATATTTATGATGCGCCCATAACTCTTTTGTATTTCGGGGAAGAGGTATTCTTCCGGGGGAGCGGTCTATGTATTTATTTTTTAGAAGACCAAATTGAGAACCCGGGGAATCAATAAAAGTATCAGGCCAAATGTCTTTTGCAGATAGAAGATCAACCGGAGTATGGTGCTTAAAATTTCTTAAACTCATTTCGGAAACTAAAAGAGAATGCCGCTTTGAAAGCGCCCATCCAAATGATTTCCAGCGTAAAGTTTCCGGATGACGTGCATAGCCCTTCTTGTTATTGCTTATGATAGAAACGATTGCATGAAGCTCGCGATGTTCTCCAAGAAGACTTTGGTTATTTAAATATCCCGGACTTATATCCCATATTCGCATTTGCTTTATATACCGGCTAAATTATATGCTGATAGTCAAGAAACAATTTATTTACTAATGACCGTGCTGTATTGAGTGAGCGCCTGCAACTATATAATGGCCATATTGTGTTAAATCTAATACCCGATTATAAAAAAAATCAATATAATAAATCATCCTAAAAAAGAACTCGCAGAGGAACGCCGTGCGGTTAAAGAGTTCATTGCCCATGATCCTCTTCTTCGCCGGTTCATATCCAATGTGTTTCTGTTCGAAGATATTCCTGCCAAAGACCGCAAGCCCGACGATATATATCTGAATGAGGTTGAGCGGTGCGATATCTATCTTGCTATTTTGGGCAATCATTATGGAAGTAAAAAGGAAATGCCCCAATAATGCCTCATGGAAACATTTGGGATATGTCCATTAAACTGGATATAAAGAGGACAAACAGGCTCAGTAAAATCAATCCCGAATAGATTTCAGGGTCATAAACAAGTGTGCAAGATTCAATTCTCATTGTTTCGTACATACAGACATATCACAGGTTTTCTGAGCGGTTGATACCTTGTGGTTATGGAAAGATATCTGAAAAAAAATTAGTAGTTATCAGATACGCTATGATAGATAACTGAAAATAATTTTATTCAAACTATTGCTAAGAAACTCGATTTAAAAAAAAATAGACCCAATCAAAATTTACGATCATTAAAAGATGGAAAAAAAATAATTTTCATGATACGAATTCCACTCGAAACTTATATAAAAACATCATATTAGGTGAATTGTATGATCCTATGCTATTTAAACACGTTGTTCAAACCAAATAGCAGGGGTTTTTTATGACTTTTTCGAGAGTATGCCTGTGGTAAAATAAGTATTAGAGTTATTTAATTATTGAAGGATGTTCCACAGGACGTTTAATAAAGAACTGCCACCCCCAGCTATAATAGATAATCCTAATAAGGACAATTGAAATGAAAACCGTTCGTGATGCTTGCCAACTACAGCCGAATGCACTGACCATTAAGCTCAGCGACCAGATCGAACAGCTCGATGAATTGATTAACGCAGAGGGAAATGGTGCGGCTTTTTTCGAAAAGACCTATATAACACAGGGCATGCAGGACCTGATCAATGAAGGCATTGCCAGGCTGACAGGGACATCATCTCAGGCCATCTTTCACCTAAAGCAAGCCATGGGCGGTGGTAAAACCCACCTTCTGGTCGGATTCGGTCTTCTTGCCAAGCATTCGGAACTTCGAAAAAAATACTGTGCAGAGCTTCCGAACATATCCGCTTTTAAAACCGCCGGCATTGGGGCCTTTAATGGCCGTAATAATCCGGATAGCTTCTTTTGGGGAGAGATAGCCAACCAAATTGGTAAAGGAGATCAATTCAAGGCCTTCTGGACGAGTGGTCCCAAGGCCCCTGACGAAAAGGACTGGATCAAGCTCTTTGAGGGAGACCAGCCCGTTCTCATTTTACTTGATGAGATGCCGCCGTACTTCCATTACCTCGATACCCAGAAGGTAGGAAACGGCACGGTTGCTGACATCGCCACCCGCGCATTCGCTAACCTGTTGACAGCTGCCGGTAAAAAAAACAATGTTTGCGTTGTTATCTCCGACCTCACTGCTGCCTACGACACAGGTGGAAAACTTATCAATCGCGCACTTCAGGATGCACGTGCCGAACTTGGCCGCCAGGAACGTAACATCACGCCGGTCGACCTCGCCGCCAATGAAATTTACGATATTTTACGCAAGCGTCTTTTCAAGTCTCTTCCTGATGAAGCCGAAATCGGGGACATTGCAGAGGCCTTCGGTCGAAAGCTGGAAGAGGCTGCAAAGTCAAAGACTGCAAGCAGAGGCGCAGAAGCGGTATCCGATGAGATCTCGGCAACCTATCCCTTTCATCCGCGGCTTAAGAATATTATTGCACTTTTCAAAGAAAATGAGCAATTTAAACAGACGCGTGGTCTGATTGAACTAGTCTCACGCCTGCTCAGGTCGGTCTGGGACCGCAGCGCCAACGATGTGTTTCTAATTGGTCCCCAGCATTTTGACCTCTCCATCCAGGAGGTTCGCGACAAGCTGACCGAATTTTCCGGCATGCGTGATGTCATAGCAAAAGATCTTTGGGATGCGCAGCAATCGGCTCATGCCCAAATAATAGACCTCCAGACCGGCAAGGAAGCAGCCACCCAGATCGGCGCTCTGCTTCTCAGTGCCAGCCTTTCCACTGCCGTTAATGCCGTCAAAGGTCTTACCCGTGAGGAGATGGTTGAATGTCTTGTTTCGCCTTTACGGGAACCGTCAGAATTTCTGACAGCCTTCGAAGAATTAGAAAAAGTAGCCTGGTATGTGCATCACACTCCGGAAGGCCGCTATTACTTTGACCGGCAGGAAAACCTCACTAAACTTCTTCAAAGCCTTGCTCACGATGCGTCTGAAAACCAGATCGAAGAACTCATCCGGCACCGCTTGAAGGAGATGTTCAAACCAATGCGCAAGACATGTTACGAAGATGTCCTGCCTCTGCCGAAGCTGGAAGATGTTGCAGACAGAGTCCGTAGAGGGCGTGTTTTGCTGGTGGTTAGCCCGGACTCGAAGATTCCACCGGAGGAAGTCCAGAAATTTTTTGAAGGACTGAGCCAGAAGAATAACCTATGTGTTCTCACCGGTGATAAAACCGCCATGGGCAGTGTGGAAAAAGCCGCACGCCAGCTTTTTGCCGCGCAAAAGGCCGATGGCCGCATTCCCCAAGGTCATCCTCAGAGGGAAGACCTCGAACGGAAGCAACAAACCTATGAACAGGATTTCAATTCCACTATCCTCGGCTTGTTTGATAAGGTGCTCTTCCCAATTCATCGGGCGGGTAAATGTGCCCAGCTTGCCACCAAAGCTCTGGATATGACCCGAGATGCCACCAAATCCTTTAATGGTGAGGAGCAGATTGAAAAGACACTTACGTCCAACCCTCTGAAGCTTTATCTTGACGTAGAAAAGGAATTCGATGCTATCAGAGACAAGGCTCAGGATCTTCTCTGGCCAGAGAATCAGGATGATACCCGCTGGACTGATGCAGCTGACCGATATTTTGAACAGGCCGGTATGTCATGGCTACCACCCAAGGGGCTGGATACTCTCAAATCCATAGCATGTAATCGCGGACTGTGGGAAGACCTCGGAAATGGTTATGTTACAAAAAAACCAAAAAGAAAACGAACCTCGGTTCAGGTTATCGCAGAAACTGAGCCTGATGACGAAGGCAAGGTTCGTCTTCGCATCAATCCGCAGAATGCCGGTCCGGCGCCAAAAATTTACTTTTCCGAAGACACACCGGTCAGCGAGTCCAGTCCGCAACTTAAAGACCAGGCTTATACCACTGCCGCGTTGAAGGTGAACTTTCTGGTGTGTGATCCGTCAGGCCAGTATGAGACCGGCGATCCGTTAACCTGGTCCAACAAGCTGGTTTTGCGTAATAAACTCTCTGAAAAGGACAGCAAACGTTATGTAGAATTATTTGTCGCACCCAAAGGAACGATTAATTATACCCTCGATGGCAGCGAACCACGTGAGGGAACGGTTTACGAAGGCCCGATCCCAATCGGTGACGGCGATGTTTTGCTGCGCGCATTTGCTGAGGCGGGAGGGATCGAAACCAAGACCGATTTCCGCTTCCCTGCCAAAGGGAAAAAGGGTATACAGATTGACGAGTTAAAGCCCGCTTTCCTCATATCCCGAACCGGACGCAAACTGGACTCGCGCGCCAAGACCTTTGAGGGTTTAAAGCAGGCTGCTGAAAAGTCTGCCACACTTGAGGGCATCGTTCTCACCGTGGGCCAGGGGAACCACATGATTGCTGTCAACGTTGGAGAGATTGAAGTGGATGCAGCGTTTCTTGAGGCATTGCTCAATAAAGTGCTGGAAAAGTTTACACCGGAAACTCCGGTGACATTAACATTTCGCAAGGCTCACTTTGTCTCCGGGCATGACCTCAAGAATTTTGCTTCCAAGCTTGGTATTGAACTAAAGCCAGGTGATGTAGAACAATGACCGAAAGGCTCAAAACTATTGATTTTGGCGCTCCTGAAAAGTTCGGTGCTCATGTCTTTCGCATTGAAATCCCGGCGGCAAAAAATGAGTCCGTCGTGATTGTCGAGGATTACGGCTACCAAGGCCAGGAGGCCGGTATCCCGCGCGATGAGGAGCGGGTGGTTTTAAAGCGTCCGGTCTGGTCTGCAATTGCCGATATTTCCCGTCGTGAATTCAACACAAGGCTTAAGGCTGTGAAAGTCTCGGTAGGTCGTTGGCATACAGGCACAAACCTGGTGGACCGGCTTCTCGGCAAGGAATTGTGTGTGCTCGCATGGGCTGCGGAAACCGCTAATTCTGAGCAGATCCGTGTTATTTGCAGCAAATGGGCGGCTTTGCGTCCCGAGGAGCGCTGGTGGTTATTTTCCATGACTGTTGCCGAAGCTGGCTTGCCAGAGGATGGTCAGCGCGGTTGGCGGCGTGCGTTATTTCATGCTCTTTCCGATGGCGAGAAACCGGCTTCCGGAAGGAAACGCCGTCCCAGACCCCGGCAGGAAGATTTGTTTGAGTTACCTTTGTTCAAGGATTTGAAATGAGAGAAGCTATAATCCCATTTTCTTTGAAAGATGCCCCGGCCTTGATTGAACGGTTACTGCCTGTTCAGAAACTCTCAGCTGAGGTATATGCTGAAAGGATGTCAAGTCATGGCCAAACGCTCGTATCTTTAGGGGGTTACTGGAAGGGTCGGAAACCGCTCATTTTAGCCAAGGCCTGCATTCTTAGCTGCCTGCTGCCGGCAACTAATGATGCAGCGCGTGACCTGGAAATCTTTGAGAAACTGATGGCTATGGACGACGAATCATTCTCTGTACGTTGGAAGCGCAAACCCAAGCCAAAGGAAATTATAGGTACTCTATCTATCTCCTCTATCTCCGATTATTTTATTACTAATTTAGAAGGAATTTTACCAAATTCTGCACCGGTAGACTGGTCAAATCCGGATTACGATAAGGTAAAAGTTTCGTGGCGCAATGACATCAGCATTCTTGATCGCCGTCGGTTGGAGGTGCAGATGTTGCCAAGAACATCCTACATAGAGCGTGTAAATCAAGCCCAGCGACCAGAGGAGGTAATGGAGACAGTTCATGACCATATCTGGGATGCGATTAACGCACACCTCGGCACACATGCCCAATCTTTCCAGGATCTAGTCGAACAACTCGGAATTATGCGTTTTGGCCACAAGCCGCGTGTGGCTGACACCTTCTGCGGCTCTGGCCAGATCCCTTTTGAGGCAGCTCGACTTGGTTGCGACGTCTATGCCTCTGATCTCAACCCGGTGGCGTGCATGCTCACCTGGGGGGCCTTCAACATTGTCGGTGGTTCTGAAGTAAATCGCAAAAAAATAGTGAAGGACCAGCAGTCAATCGTGAGCCTTGTGCAGCTGAAGATGGACGAGCTTGGCATCGAGACAGACGGCAAGGGCTGGCGCGCCAAGGTATTTTTATACTGCGTAGAAGTCCGCTGCCCGCAGAGCGGTTGGACGGTGCCTCTCTTACCGACGCTGATTGTGAGCAATGCCTACGGTATTGTTGCTAAGATGGTGCCGGATGCTAAGCACAAACGCTATGACATTGCCATCCATTCTGGGGTAACTGATAAAGAACTGGCTGATGCTACGGAAGGCACCGTACGCACCGACGGACGCGGGCATGATCCTTACCTAATCCATACCGTCGATGGAACTAAATACCGTACAAAGATCTCGACACTGCGCAAAGACTTTCGCAAGAATGATGGCACTAACGACAACCTCTTGCGCCTTTGGGAGAAGCACGACTTCAAGCCACGGCCAGAAGATATCTTCCAGGAGCGCCTTTACTGTGTGCAATGGATGCGTCCAAAAAAGAAGGGTAAAGGCTATGACTACGAGTTTCGCGAAGTTACATTCGACGATTTGAAACGCGAAAGCGTTGTCGAAAATTTTATAGCTGAACACCTCACTGATTGGCAGGACAAAGGTTTGGTGCCGGATATGCGTATCGAGCCTGGCAACAAAACAGACGAGCCAATTCGCACGCGTGGCTGGACATTCTGGCATCACATGTTTAATCCACGGCAGTTGTTATTGGCTGGGTTGGTTAATCAGCTAAGCGACGCAGGTTTGAAGTTTGGACTCACCCAGATGCTGAACAACTGTTCACGTTTGACGAGATGGCGACCTCAAGCTGGTGGAGGCGGTGGAACAGCTGGTGTGTTTGACAACCAAGCGCTCAACCCATTGTTAAACTATGCCTGTAGAGCTTCTGCATCTGCAGCAAACCTACTGAAAACAGAGCACAAGTTCTTTCCAATTGCCTCGTCTGTAAAAAACCAAGTGCTTTGTTTGCCAGCAGATCAGCTTGAAATCGAGAACGACATATATATAACAGATCCACCCTATGGGGATGCAGTGAAGTATGAGGAAATCTTTGAGTACTTTATCGCTTGGCTTCGCAAGAACCCGCCTCCAGAGTTTTCAAACTGGGTCTGGGATAGTCGTCGCTCGCTCGCCATTAAGGGTGAGGACGAGGAATTTAGGCGAAGGATGGTAGCCTCCTACAAGCGCATGACCGAGAATATGGCCGAAAACGGTCTGCAGGTCATCATGTTTACCCACCAGTCTGGCTCTATATGGGCTGATATGGCCAATATCGTTTGGGCCTCAGGCCTGCAAGTAACCGCTGCTTGGTATGTCGTGACAGAAACAATGAAACGAATCCAGGAAGACACCAACTATATCAAAGGCACGGTACTGCTCGTCTGCAGAAAACGCCAGGGTTCCCACAAGACTACGCGTGATGATCTGGCTTGGGAAATCCAGGAGGAAGTTGAAGCACAGGTGCAGTCGCTTACCGGTCTTAATCAGGAAGCTAAAGGCCTCTACCGCGATGAGAATGTTTTCGAAGATGCCGATATCCAGATGGCTGGTTACGCAGCGGCACTGCGCGTTCTTACCCGTTACGCCGTGATCGACGGCCACGATATGACCACCGAGGCGATACGACCACGTGTAAAGGGTGAAACCACCTTTGTGGATAGCCTTATAGCCTTTGCAGTGGATACCGCCAACCAGTGCCTGGTCCCTCAAGGGATTCCCAAGAACCACTGGGACAAGCTCAGCGGAGCAGAACGCTTCTATCTTAAAATGATAGACATGGAATCCCGCGGAGCCAAAACCCTGGACAACTACCAGAATTTTGCTAAGGCCTTCAAAGTGCGCGACTTTAAGCCACTGCTGGCCAGTTATAAGGCAAACGATGCGCGCCTCAAGAGTGCAATGGATTTCGGCAAGTCTGAGATGGGTGAGGGCTCGGAACTGTATATGTCTGTGTTACGTGCTGTGCTCTATGCCTTGATGGAGTTGGAGAATAACATGGACGGCAGCGAGGTTCTGTCTCACCTTACTTTAAATATTCCAAACTATTATGGCGACATGACCCAGCGCGATTTGGCAGTGGAGCTGGCCGACTACCTGGCCAAGCGCCTCGAAGAACTTCGTCCGGAAGAAGCCAGCGCCGCAAGGGTGCTCAGGGAGCTGGTCAAAAATCAGCGATTGGGATAAGTGAGGATTGCATGACAACACCACCGGCCCAACCGAAAATCTATCATATCACTCACGTTGACAACCTGGCTTCCATTGCAGCGGCCGGTTTTATAGAAGCGGATGGCCGACGTATCGGGATGGGTGGTGACCAGACATCTATTGGCATGACCGATATCAAGCGAAGACGGTTATTTGAGATCGAGGCGCATTGTCATCCACACACCAGGGTCGGTGAATATGTACCGTTTTATTTCTGCCCCCGTTCAATCATGTTATTTATAATTTACAAGAATAATCACCCGGATATGAGCTATCGTGGCGGTCAGGAACCGATTCTGCATTTGCAGATGGACATGCTCTCAAGCATACGATGGGCAAATGAAAATAATGTACGCTGGGCATTTACCGACCGGAATGCCGGTGGGTATCTTGCCGACTTTTTTAATGACTTAACGGACTTGGAAAAAATTGACTGGAATGCGGTAATGGCAACAGATTTTCGTGATATGCAGATACAGGAAGGGAAACAGGCTGAATTCCTGATCCATGATGTATGCCCCTGGCATCTGGTGGAAAAGGTCGGGGTATTGAATGAAAAGGTTCTCAATCAAGTCAACGCCATTCTCAAAAATGCCCGGCATAAACCGGTTGTGGATATTGAAAAAACATGGTATTTTTAGATATAAAAGGAGGCACACATGATTGAATTGACACAAGGCGACATACTACAGGCTGATGCCCAAGCGCTGGTGAACACCGTTAACTGTGTCGGGGTCATGGGCCGCGGAATTGCTCTCCAGTTCAAGAATAGATTTCCTGATAATTTCAAACGTTATAAGGCGGTATGCGACAAGAAGGAACTACAGCCGGGCAAGATGCTCATCTATGATCTCAACCGGCTTTATAATCCCCGTTATGTGGTCAACTTCCCAACCAAACGCCATTGGAAAGGCAAAAGCCGGATGGAAGACATAGAAGTTGGGTTGCAGGCCCTTGTGACCGAGGTGCGTAAAAGGAGTATCCATTCCATTGCCATCCCACCGCTTGGTTGCGGTCTTGGCGGTTTGCACTGGGCTGATGTGCGGGCCAGAATTGAGGCGGCTTTTAAGGATTTGACTGATGTGCGGGTTTTGCTCTATGAACCTAAAGGAGCGCCTCTTCCTGAAATAATGGCTCATTCCAAAAAGACACCGGATTTGACTGTCGGTCGGGCAGCACTGCTTGTTTTGATGCGTCGTTATCTTGCGGCGGTCATGAACCCTTTTGTGACTCTTCTGGAGATCCACAAATTGATGTATTTTATGCAGGAAGCGGGAGAGGGGTTAAAACTTCAGTACAACAAAGGACCTTATGGACCATATGCGCAGAACCTGCGCCATGTATTGTCACTTATGGAAGGACACTTCATAACCGGGTACGGCGACGCAGAAGATAATCCGGAGCGGCAGATAAATCTGCTTCCCGATGTTCTTGCTCAGGCAGAAAGTTTTCTTGAAGATCATCCTTCCACTCTGAAACATTTTCAAAGTGTTGTGGATCTCATTTCAGGATTTGAAACACCATTCGGCATGGAACTTTTATCTACTGTCCACTGGGTAGCAAATCGCGAAGGTGCTGCAACAGCAGATGAGGCAATCAGCAAAACATACAGTTGGAATAACCGCAAGCGAATGTTTCAGGAAAAGCATATCAGGCTTGCCTGGGATATCCTGAAACGTAAAGAATGGCTACAACACACTCAGACGTTATGACTATCAACCGTTTTTCCTCTCGCCGCCGGCGGCTCGATCATGCCTTTCTTGCTGATCGGCTTCGGGGGGCAAAATCCTATAAGCGCATTGCCGGATATTTCCGCAGTTCAATTTTTGAGCTGGTTGGCGAAGAGATTGCATCTATCCCTAATGTGCAGATTGTCTGTAACAGTGAGCTTGACGCGGCCGATGTGGCAGTGTCAAAGCATGTGCGCGAAACAGGGCTCAAGGAGCGTTGGAACGAGGCCCATGCTGAGGTTGAGGCTCTATTGCACCGTGAGCGCTACCGCCGACTCCATGAGCTGCTGACCAGTGGCCGCGTGGAGATCAGAGTCGTACCCAAAGACAGGGTTTTTGTTCACGGCAAGGCAGGGGTTATCGAAGCATCCGACGGCAGTAAAACCTGTTTTCTTGGCTCCATAAACGAAACCAAGAGTGCTTTTAATCAGAACTATGAAATCCTGTGGGAAGATCCGTCGCCGGAAGGCGTTGCCTGGGTCGAAGAGGAGTTTGCCGCCCTCTGGCAGGACGGTTATCCGCTGCCGGATGCCATTATAGAAGAAATCAAACGCGTTGCCGATCGCGTGGAGATCCGCTTCGAGGAGGCAAAATCTGGAGAATTAGCTGCGGCTGCCCTCGCCGAAAGTCCCATTTATCGCGGTGGTGAACAGCTTCAGCCCTGGCAACGCTCATTTGTAACTATGTTTTTACAGCACCGGGAAATTTACGGCAAAGCCCGTTTACTGCTGGCTGACGAGGTGGGTGTTGGTAAAACATTGTCACTTGCCGCAAGCGCCATGCTATCTGCACTCCTGGAAGATGGTCCTGTGCTTATCCTGTGCCCCTCAACCCTCACATTGCAATGGCAAGTAGAGCTGACTGATAAACTCGGCATACCGAGCGCGGTTTGGTTGTCAACGAAGAAAGTATGGGTTGATCCAAAGGGGCATATTATAAAGACGCGCGGGGCCGAAGACATCGCACGCTGCCCTTTTCGCATCGCAATCGTATCTACCGGTCTGATCGTCCACGGTTCTGAAGAACGTAGGCATCTGCTTGAACGCAAATACGGAACAGTTATTCTGGATGAGGCCCACAAGGCTCGCCGTCATGGCACATTGGGCCAGAAGAAGAATAATCCGAACAAACTGCTTGATTTTATGCTACAGATCGGTCCTCGCACCAAAAACCTTTTGCTTGGGACGGCAACTCCCATTCAGACAGAGGTGCATGAACTTTGGGATCTTATGCATATTCTCAATGCTGGTGCAGATGTCGTGCTTGGCCGCGAACCTTTCGGTCATTGGTTGGATTGTGAGAAAGCACTCCCTATTGTAAAAGGCACGGAGATTCCGGCAGATGAGAAGGAAGCCTGGGAATGGCTTCAAAATCCACTTCCACCGGTAACTGAAGATGCACTGTTTGCATCGCTGCGACTGCAACTTGGTCTATCTGATAATACTTTTTTTACGGATCGTGGATTCGGATCTTTAGGCTTTCTGGAACGGCAAGCGGTCGGTCAAGCTCTTGCGCCCGATTTTCTTCGCGATCACAATCCCATCGTACGTCATACCGTGCTTCGACGCAGACAGACACTGGAAGAGGCCGGCTTACTGGAGAAGGTCGGTGTGGATATTTACCCGGACCCGGATACTTCGGCTACAGCATATAGTAGAGTGGGATTTAGTGGCCTCGGTCTTCTGACAAACCTTCCCTTTGATCTTGCTTACAAAGCAGCCGAAGCTTTCACTGCTGCCCTTAATAAAAAAGGGACAAAGGCTTCCGGATTCATGAAGACGTTACTCCTGCAGCGGATTTGTTCGAGTTTTGCTTCGGGTCGATCTACGGCGGAAAAAATGTTGCGATGCGAAACTTTTGAGGATGAAGAACAAATGAGGTTGGTGGCAGACACATTGAGTGCGCTCACGGCTGAAGAGGCAATGCATCTTCATACTATTGTGGATGAGCTGTCACGTTCCGAAGCCCGTGATCCTAAGCTCACCGCAGTTCGGTATTTTCTAACAGAACATCGCACAGATGGAAAGACCTGGCTTGAGCATGGCTGTATTGTCTTTAGCCAATACTACGATACCGTATACGCTGTAGGCGAGGATCTGGCAAAATCTCTGTCTGACGAGCCAGTGGGTGTCTACGCAGGCACGGGGAAGAGCGGAATATTTCGCGGAAACGAGTTCGCATCCGTCGAAAGAGAGGAAATTAAAAACGCAGTAAAGAAACGTGAAATTCGTCTGGTCGTGGCAACCGATGCCGCCTGCGAAGGGCTGAACCTTCAAACTCTCGGCACCCTTATAAATATTGATTTGCCTTGGAATCCGTCGCGGCTGGAACAGCGGCTGGGGCGTATTAAACGGTTCGGTCAGGCGCGGCGCACAGTGGATATGCTCAATCTGGTTTATCACGAGACCCAGGATGAAAAGGTGTACCAGGTTATTTCTCGCCGCATGAAAGACCGCTATGATATCTTTGGCGGCCTGCCGGACACTATCGAAGACGACTGGATTGAAAGCATTGAAAAGCTGGAGGAAATGATGGACGAATATATCCATCTTCGCCAACAAGCTCGCAATGTATTTGAAATGAGGTATCAGGAAACTATTGACCCGGATAAAGATCGTTGGGAGTTATGCTCACGGGTTTTGGCACGGAGGGATGTTGTGGATCGACTTTCGGTCCCTTGGTAAGAAGACAGAAGATAATAAATATAGAATAGATGTTGAACCAGTTTGACAATTTCAATTATATTAAATAGATTTGTCATTATGCTATAATTGGATATCGTCAGTTTTGGAATTTTCTGGCATTGGAAGTAAACTGTTCAATATATTGTTATATTTTATGAAAATGAGGTTTGCGTGATTGAAGCAATTTCTTTTCAACACATTTTAAATATAGTCAATGATGACCTTAAAAAGGCTTCAATGCGAATAACTTTTTATGATTCAGTCGATCCTGTTTCAAGAAATGCTATGGCTGAAATTAATAAAAAAGTAAAACGTCATAATTTTATTGGTGTTATATTCTGTAATCCGAATACTATTTTTTGTAAAAACGAAATCCTTTTAAACTTGAATTATTTCCATCATAGATCTGGTAAGCATATTAATTTCTTCTGTTGTGGTTACGGAAACTTTTGGCCAGAAGGTCTATACCAAGATCAGCAGGTTGTTGCTTCAATTGATGGGATGGCATGGTACTACAGTGATCAAGCTTTTGTCTATGTGCTAAATGAATTTGAAAAAACCACGACGTGGCGGTACAGCGGTGAAAATGAGTTACTACTTCTTGATGTAAGCCCGCCTATAGATGACAAACTAAATATTAATAGTGCGATAGTCTGCAATCTTGAAATTATGAATCGTGATAAAGCTTTTACATCCGTCCGATCATTTTTCGAGGATATTATTCGATACTCTGCAACAAACGAAAATGCAAATGGATGGCAATTCAGTGACCGCAAGGGTGGGGAGGCTGCTAAAAACTATTTAAAAGAAGCAATTTTGAGTTTGTTACCAAAAACACTTCAAGATACATATAAAAAAGCAGAAAACTACGCGGTCAGACAAATATAACAATGCTGATTCAGCCTACGCAAAAAGATGCGCGTCTGATTAGCAACTTTAGCCATGCAATAAATAGGAGAGAAAACCATGAATGACATATCAAAGCAGTATGAATGTTTTCAGTTAAATGATGATCTCCGAAATCACCTATTGCAGTTGGCGAGTGACCAATTTCCTTTGGGCCAACCACAACGCCGCCTTATTGTTGAAACGGTGGTTTTGAACAATGGAGAGCGTACTTTAGTAAGAACGGAGGAGCAAAATGCCTAATTGGTCAGAATTAGTAAGAGAAATAGGACAACTCGGAAGTCCCTTTGATATTCTTCGTCGAAAGTACATCGCTGACCTATCTCAATATACGAAGAGAAATGTGATTTGCTATTATAGTGGGTGGCTACAGAAGCCAGAATTGGGTCCAGCGGTAGCTGTAAATGACACAGACAAGAATGGATTAATGACAACCATTAACGGGGTGGATGTGAAAAAGGGTCTTGATCTAATTCTGCATACCCCTGGTGGTGATACCGCCGCAACGGAGTCCATTGTGGACTACCTATGGAGCAAATTCTCAGGAGATGTTAGATGCTTTGTTCCACAAATGGCAATGTCAGCTGGGACAATGATCGCTTGTTCATGTCGTGAAATCTGGATGGGAAAGCAATCATCACTTGGGCCGGTTGATCCACAGTTTAATGGAATACCGGCGCATGGGGTCATAGAGGAATTTCAACGTGCATATAATGAGATAGTTGCCGACCCGCGCACAATACCGGTATGGCAACCAATAATTGCGAAATATGCACCGGCGTTCATAGGAGAATGCGAAAAAGCGGTTAAGTGGTCAAATAGCCTGGTTCATGCATGGCTAAAAAGAAATATGTTTAGAAGCCTCGCCGATGCGGATTCTGTAGTTGACAACATTATGCGAGAACTTGGTGACCACTCTGTGAGCCTTGCGCATAATCGGCATTTGTCCTCTGAAAAGTGTAAAGAAATGGGGCTGAAGGTGTTCGATTTAGAATCAGATCAGGAACTCCAAGACAAGGTCTTATCTGTCCATCATATTTACTTCCACACACTTTCCAGTACACCCGCCTTTAAAATCATTGAAAATCAAAACGGTATGGCTTTCATACTACAAGCGCAGCAAATAATTATGGCAGGGCCCCCACAGCATCAGCAGATCGGACTCCCGCCGAACCAGTTGCAACCACCTCTAATAGGAAATGGCTAAAAAGTCGTTAAAGCCGATCGCGGAAACAGGGGCCGCTCTGGCTTAACTTCACCTTAGGGGCAAAAATGTTTGTAGCAGCATAGGGGAGTTGTACGGTACGCCCTTTAGTTATTCAGTTTCTTTTAATTCAAGCAATAACACGCTTATTTTTCTTAAATTTTCGGTTGAGATATTATTACATATCACAGTTTCACCCAAACCTTTGATATGAAGAATATCATGCAGGATTTTTCTCTTGAATTTACTTGATTCCGGCTTTCGCCAAAACGACGGAAATGGGTGGTTCCATATTTTTGGTGAATATATATAGTTTAGTTAATAACGTCTCAAACGGAATAGATTTATGACAATTGCTATATACTTTGCATCTTTCATATCCGGATGATCTTGATAAAACCAAATGCGATCAGATATGGCTTAACAACGTCTATGAAAGTATGACAAAACTGTAGATAAAAAAATAGCCTCCGGACAACCGGCTTAATTCAACGGCATTGAATCGTTATTTTCCGACAAGCCCTTTAGTAATTTTTGCCGCTTTATCTTTATCCAAATTTGACAAAATAGTTCCGACAGCTTCCCCCTTCATTTGTGAAAGTAACTCCACTGCAAAATCAGTGTCAAGCTTTTCTACCAATTCAGCGGCGCTTTGGGGTTTCATTGCAGAATATGCTTTTATCAGATGTTTAGTTTTTTTATTTTGAATCGTTTCGATTTTTGCTAAATCGAGTTTAATTTCTTCTCTTAGCCGGGTTAGCTTTTCAATTTTATTGCTGATATCATCTCGTATAGCCGCAAGTTCTTCTTGCTGTGACTTAAGTTCGGCTTTTTGTTTTAGCAGAAAAGCCATATTATCTTTATTATTTTCATCCTCAATTTCCGGAAGGGGTTTAGTTGCTACAGGAGCGTCAGTTATATTTTCTGAAGCAATTGCCTTTGTGTTAAATAATAAATTGCTTGATTCAGTCTGGAAAATAAACAAAGAAATAAATACTATTTTGAGTACAAGCAAAGAAATAAATGAAATATATGTTAATGGCTTCATAAATTTACCCTTTTACCTATGGTAATTTGCATCTCATCGGATTGCTTCTGTGCATCTTTTTCTGCGAATTGCATATATCTGCTTCTTTGAACTTCTTTTAATTTTTCAAGTTGTTTTTTTCTTATCAATTCTTTTTGAAGCAAGCTTCTGTGTAGTTGAACCGACTCATTTGTTTCTTTCAAGGCAAGTAGTTCTCTTTCCTGATCATCGCATAATTTCCTGGAATAAAGATTATAGTTCTGGTACCGCACAACATCCATTCCTCTAAGCTTTTCTTTATTGCAATTACCGGCAAGCTCTTTTTGCTTGTTTTCAATATCTTTGATTAAATTTTCTCTGGTTTGATACTCATATATGGTATCGCTCAGTCTTTTTTGAGCTTTTTTTTCAAGATACTTTCTATAACGCAATACTTTTTCCAGCCTATAGTTAAATTTTTTCATTTCATTTGGTTCCTATCAACTGTTTCAATTGTGAAAGACTGCTATCAAAATCTGTTCTTTCATCAATTTTTTGCTGAAGAAAAGCATTTATCTTCCCGATCATTTTTTTTGCAAAATCTATCTCCGAATCACTGCCGTTTTGATATGCACCGATGTTAATCAGATCTTCCGCATCTTTATATATTGCAAGCGTTTTGATTACTTTTCTCGCCAAATCAAAGTGATCTGGTGTCACAATATCTTTCATCACTCTGCTTATGCTTGCCATAACATCTATTGCAGGATAATGCCCCTTATGTGAAATATCTCTGGAAAGTACTATGTGTCCGTCAACAATGGAGCGAACGGTATCTGCTACAGGTTCGCTCATGTCATCTCCCTCAACTAATACATTGTAGATACCGGTTATACTGCCCTTTTCCTCAAGATTACCGGCGCGTTCAAGAATCTTCGGCATCTGGGTAAAAACACTTGGTGTATATCCTTTTGCTGTTGGAGGTTCACCGGCCGCAAGCCCGACTTCTCTTAAGGACATGGCAACTCTGGTTATGGAATCAATAACGAGAAGAACATCCAATCCCTGATCCCTGAAATACTCAGCAAGTGCGGTAGCATAATAGGCAGCTCTTATTCTTATAAGTGCCGGTGTATCTGATGTTGATGCAATCACAATTGCTTTTTTCATTCCATCCTTACCAAGCTTCTTTTCGACAAACTCTTTTACTTCCCTGCCACGTTCACCGATTAATGCAATAATTGAAACATCTGCAGCTGTATTTCTTGCCATCATACCCATTAACACGCTTTTCCCTACTCCCGATCCGGCCATAATAGCAATTCTCTGACCTTTTCCCACGGTAACCATAGAATTTATTGCTCTGATACCGACATCCATGGTTTCAGTTATAATTCTTCTTTGCAATGGGTTGATAACATTACCATACACGGGGTATTCCGCATCCGAATTTATTTCCCCTTTACCATCTAAAGGTTGCCCAAATCCATCAATTACTCTTCCAATATAATCGTTTCCTACTGGAACCGTTGCCCGGTTGATTATTTCAGTAACTTTACTGCCCGGCTTAACACCTCTTAGCTCTCCAAATGGCATCAGTATAAGTTTTTGATCTTTGAAGCCTACAACCTCGGCACGAATAGCATGACCCGGAGCAGTTTCGATATCACAAAGACTTCCGATACAAAGTCCTGGTCCGTTTGCTTCAGCAATAATACCGGAAATCTTAATGATTTTTCCCTGATGCTGCATTGGTCGGCATTTATCCAGAGACTCCATATAACGGTTCCAATTAATATCAACGCTAATGTCAATCAATATTATTTTCCCCAAATACTTCTTGTAGACATTTACTAATTATTAAAAGCTGTGTTTCTATTCTTGCATCCACATCGCCGCATGGTGTTTCCAATAGACAACCACCACGTTTTATTGCCGGGTTTGAAATTATTTCGACCGATGCTAATTCATTGAACCGTTGAAATATTTCCGGTCTTAAATTGTCGATATATTCAAAATCTTCCGGGTTTACCTTCAGACGGATAGATTGTTTTTCCGTTGCCATATTTATAGCATTTATGACTGTATTTCTGATTACAGCATCATTAAGTTCTACCTGATAACCAATAACTTTTTCTGCAACAGCACAAATAAGTGTAATAATTTCCCTTTCATGAATATTTAGAATCTTTGAACTTAGAAGACTGATTTTTTCCAAAAGACTTTCGATGTTTTCAGCAATTTTCGTAGCCTTTGCCTGGCCCAGTTCCAACCCGTCCTTTTCGCCCTGTTCAAAGCCTTTTTCATATGCTTCCTGCTCTATCAAAACAGCTTTTTCTTGAGCTTTTTTTATAATTTCTTCCGGGCTTTCATTTTTATGATACTTACCGGCAATGTCTATAGGATAAAAAACTGAATTGTTTTTTGTATGGTGTTGAATGACTGCAAATGGCCCCGTTTCTTTTTTGTCAGAAGTATAGAAAGAATCAAAAGCTTTCATTTCATAGTGTGTCAGGTCATCCCCGTTTGTTTTATGAGATATTTGCATTATATACCCTGGTTGCCCAATTAATCATAAAATATAAAGTTAATATAAGCATTTTATACAAAAACATCATCTTTGCCTTTGCCGCCTATAACGATTTTGCCTTCAGCTTCCAGCTTTTTTGCTGCCTTTATTATTTCCTGCTGATTATCTTCAACTTCTTTAATACGAATCGGGCCAAGCACTTCAAAATCCTCTTTAAGCATATTGGCAGCTCTTTCCGATAAATTGCTGAATATTTTCTCTTTCATCTCTTCGGAAGCAGTTTTAAGAGCCCTTACAAATACATCATTACTTATATTTTTTAAAATCTCCCTGAAACTTTTGTCATCAATTTTTAACAAGTCTTCGAACAGAAACATCTTCTGCCGTATTTTCTGGGCGAGCTCGATATCTTCTTTTTCTATATGCATCATAATAGATTCTTCGGTTTCGCCGTTTACCTCACTTAAAATGTTTGCAAGAGCTTCAACTCCGTCAAATTTTCTTTTTGAACCAGCCCCCATCTCGGTAATTTCTTTTTTTAATATTTCGTCAAGGTCTCTGATAACATCATCATTGACTTCTCCAATGTGCAATATTCTATATGCTATATCAGCTTTGTTCTCATCTGGCAGCATGCAAAGTATTTCGGCTGCCTTGTCCTGGGGCAGGGTGGATAGCACAAGTGAAATGGTTTGCGGATGCTCACCCTTAAAAAGATTAATTATGTTTTCTGCAGGAAGATAAGCAAGCTCAGCAAAAGGGGTATTCTCATTTTCCCTTTCTATTGCTTTTACAACCTCCTTTACCGGTGATTCTCCCATAGATTTATCCGCCACCTGCTTTAAAAATGATTTGCCGGATAATCCAATAGCCTTGTCACTTTGAAAGTTTGTTAAAAAATCTTTCATGACAGCATTCAAAACATCGGCAGGAATATATGTAATTTTGGACATATATTTGCCTATTTTCTTAATATTATTTTGATCTATTGTTTTGAAAAATGATGCGGTAAATTCTTCACCCATTGCCATCAAAAAAATTGCTGTCTTTTGAATTCCGGTTGTTTTTTTGGCATCATTGGTATCTAAATTCATTTTCTACTCGTTCATCCATGCCCTAATGAGTTGTTCGGTTTTTTCAGGATTGCTCTTGCTTATTTCTATAACTTGTTCAATCTGGCCTTTTGTGTTTACTCCGGGGATCTGGGCATTTGACTGCACATTTGATGGAATCTCCTTTACATTCACCAGTGGTTCTTTTGGGATACTTTTTAACATTTTAATCAATGGTTTAACCAGAACAAAAAATACAGCGATTATTAATAAAAGATTAATCAGTATGTTTTTATATTCTCTAAATAGTGCCGTGAAATCAAACGTTATGGATTCCGGTTGAAATTCTGCCGGTAAGGTTTCGGAAAAAGGTATGGAACTAACTGAAACCAGGTCTTCGCGATCCTCATCGTAGCCCATTGCACCTTTTACTATATCTTCAAACTTTCTTAATTCTTCATTTGTTCTCGGAATATAGTTTCTTTTTTCGGTACCGTCATCCGACTTAACCGTTTCATATCGTCCGTCAATAACTGCGGCAACAGATAAGCGTTTAATTGTTCCGGCCGGTTTGGAGATTATTCTTGTAACTTTATTGATTTCATAATTTGTGAGAGTGTCTTTTTTCTTTCTTCCGTTTTGGTCAACCGATTCTCCCGAAATTACTCCTGCTCTTTTATTAATTACAGATGGTGCGGTGTTTTGGGCAGCATTTCCTGATTTAGATGATTCTTCAATATCCCTTTTACTTCTAACAACTGATGCCGCAGGATCATATTCTTCTTCATTCATACTTATTTTATTAAAATCTACATTGGCATTAACTCTTACAATTGCATTACCCGATCCGATAATTCCTTCCAGCATACTCTGAACATTTCTGCTGATTTCACTTTCAATTTTTGTTTTATAATCCAATTGTGAATTATTTAAAAAAGTATTCGTCTGGTTATTGCTGCCACCTTTAAAGATTACCCTTCCTTTTGTATCAACAACAGTTACCTCTTCAGGAACAAGTCCTTCTACAGCACTTGCCACAAGATGGATTATAGCTGTAAGACGTTCCGGGGGTAAATTTGATTTTAAGTCAAGAAGTACTGAAGCTGAAGCTGGTTTTGCATCTTCTACAAATAGAGTCTCTTTGGGAAGAACTATAAATATCCTGGAAGTTTTCACCTCTTCAAAACAGTTTATAGTTCTTGCCAGCTCACCCTGCAAGGCTCTTTGGTAATTTAGATTCTGAACAAAATGGGTTGTTTTGTAGTCGGTCTTGTCGAATATTTCAAATCCGATCTGGCCATCTCTTGGAAGTCCTTCTCCTACCATTTGAAGGCGCAGCTCATATACCATATCGGAAGGGACTAGTATTAAAGAACCGCTGCCTTCAATCTTATACGGAATATTTTTTTCTCCCAGTTTTTCTATAATAGCTCCGGCATCCTGGGCAGAAAGATTATTAAAGAGAACCCGGTAATCAACCTGGCTTGCTATCATAAAAATACCGGCAAAAGCTCCCATTAACAGTAAAACAGTAATGGCAATAGAGATTTTTTTTGCAGGAGGTAGAGACTTGATAAATTCCGTAAACTGAACTACTGAATTATTCATTAAATATGCTCTGCTTATCTTGGTTGTTTGCTAAATTTATATTATGTGCAAATAAATTACAGCATAAACGGATGTACATCTGAAATAAAAATTTAAAACTGCATGCGCATAATTTCTTTGTAAGCTTCAACAGCCTTATTTCTTACTGAAAGAAGCATTCTCATCGATATATCGGACTTTTGAAGTGCAATCATAGTTGTGTGGACTTCTTCCTTTCCCTGCATGAGATTAAGAATGGATTTATCTCCTTCTTTTTCCAGGCTATCCACATTATCGATTGCAGTTTTTATGGCTTCTTTAAATCCTGAAGAGCTGTTTGGAGTTGTTTGTTTACTCTTATGAAAACCAACCGGATCCAAATTGTCAAAATTAATGCCGTTCATTTTTTATTTTCCTATTTCAAGAGCTTTTAAAACCATTTGTCGTGTTGATTTGATAGCTGCCAAATTTGCGGAAAAAGCATTTCGGGCCATCAACATGTTTGCCATTTCAACCGCCAAATCCACATTTGGCTTCTTAAGATACCCATCCTTATCTGCATCAGGATGGCTTGGATTATAAACAATTTTAAAAGGAGAATTATCTTCAACAATCGCATCAACCTTAACACCTTCCATTTGCGAACCTAATACCTCATTGAAATCATCAACCGGGTTTGCACCTATGGCGATCATTTTTCTTCTGTAGGGACCTCCATTTTCCGTACGTGTGGTTTCAATATTTGAAAGATTTTCGGCAATAACATCCATTCGTTTTCTCTGAGCGTAGAGCCCTGAAGCGCTTACTTTCAAAGATTCCATAAAATTCATGCTAACGTCCTCCCTCTCTGATTACTTCTTTTATAAGAGAAATTTTCCTTAACATTGCTTCCGTTGCAGCTTTGTATATCAAATTGTTTTCTGTCATCTTGTTTATCATTTTATCGACACTCACGTAGTTTACACCATTCCAATCTGCTTCTTCCTCAAAAGCTTCAACTTTATGACCGGAATCGGCATATGGGTCAATATGACCGGCATTTGTTTTAGACAAACCAATTTGCGATTCTGCCCCTATAGCCTGTGCCATGGCAGCTTTAAAATCAATATCCTTCGGCTTGTATCCCGGTGTTTCAAGATTGCTTATATTGCTGGAAATAGTGTTTTGCCGCTGATGCGCCACGCCTATTGCGTTTTCAAGCAAGTTAATTATGTTGCCAAACGATAAATTAAGAGCCATATAATTTCTCCTTTTTAATGGCCATCAAGAGCTTAGTATTCGGTTAGAAAGCTTATAAGTTGCATAATAATAAATTAAAGCAAATTACGTGCCTTTTTACTGCTCACACATTTTTTGTTTGTACTCATTAAGTTTATTTCTTAAAGTTCGAACACTGATGCCAAGCATATCAGCTGCATGTGTTCTGTTTCCCTTTGTTTTGTCTAAAGTCTGAAAGATAAAATTTTTTTCCAGTTCTCTTAGAGATACCTCCGGATTTATGGGCTGTATCTTTCGCGCCGGTGGCTCGACAGGCATTAAACGGCCATTTAATTGCAACAGCTTTTCGTCTATTAAATTTCCTTTACACATAAGAACTGCTCTTTCTATTACATTTTCCAATTCTCTGACATTGCCTTTCCAGGGTCTTTCCGTTAGTACAATAACCGCATTATCTGTCAAGCCTTTGACATCTTTATGTTCAAGTTTGTTATACTTAGTGATAAAATAATCGGCCAGCAAAGGTATGTCGTCTTGTCTTTCTCTTAATGGAGGTAAATTAAGAGGAATGGTATTTAAACGGTAGTAAAGGTCTTCCCTGAATTTTTCTTCATGCATTAGATTTTCAATATCTTTGTTTGTAGTGGCAATAATTCTTACATCAACCGGTATAGATTCAGTTCCGCCGACCCTGTCTATTTCTTTTTCCTGAAGAACTCTTAATAGTTTTGATTGGAGCTGATAATCCATTTCACTAATCTCATCCAATAAAATAGTGCCTTTATCTGCCAATTCAAACTTCCCTTTTTTTCTTGCAGTAGCACCTGTAAAAGCACCCTTTTCATAGCCGAAAAGCTCGCTTTCCATAAGTGTTTCAGGAAGAGCAGCGCAATTTAGCGCTATAAAGGGTTTATCGTGACGAGAGCTGTTCTTATGTATGTGCCTTGCGAAAAGTTCTTTCCCTGTACCCGATTCACCATGAATAAATACTGAAGCACGGCTGTTTGCAATTTCTTCCGCGTACTGCATAAGTTGATTCATATCGTTATTTTTAGTAACGATTGCATATTTGCCATTCATTAAGGGTTGTTCTGCGATAACAGAGTTCTTGCATATTCCCGAAACAATACATTCTACCGTTTCAGCCACTAAAGGCTTTAAAATAAAATCATCAGCACCGTTTTTCATGGCTTCGACAGCTTGCTTAACACATACATCGTTAGAAATAAGAATTACGGGTAGAGATGAATCTATTTCTTTTATCTTAACCAATAGATCCATTCCGCTCATTTTTGGCAGATTCAGTTCCGAAATTACCATATCGTATGGGGTGTCCGATATAATATCAAGGGCAGCATATCCATCACTTACTGATGACAATTTGTATCCGGCCCTGTTAAAGAGACCGGTTATTGAAGCAGCATCCGTTTTATCATCTTCTACAAGTAACACACATTTGTCTTGCATAACCGGGTCTATCTCCTGGATTTCTTGAGCTCTGATTTGGTTAGCAGCTCTTTAAATATTATTGCTTCCATCCTTTCCTTAGCAAGGCTGCTCCACAATGGGTCATCACTTTTGACAAGTTGGTTATATACAGAAATGCACTCGCTTTTTCTGTTAAGTGCTTCATAACATTGAGCAACTATAAACATGGATTTAAGGTTTTCTTTATTATTTTCTTGAGTGGCCATTATATTGTTAAGTAACAAAAGAGCATCTTCAGGTTTGCCGAGATTAAGATAAATCTCGCCGATCTTCTGGTAGACAAATTCATCTTGTTGCGGGGTTTTGGCAAGAATGTTTTCTGCTTCTTTTAGTGCTTCAAGGCTTTTGGCTTTTAATCCCGACATGTCGAAGACTTTAGCCATATCGGTAAGTATCATAATTTTATCTTCTACAGCAGGATGGCTGTTTAAAGCTTGTGAAAACATATCTATAGCTTGTGCATATTGTTTATTGTCCCAAAAGAGTGTTCCTTTTACATGGTATGCTTTTGCAACAAATTCTCCCAAACGATATTGAGCGATCAGTAAATCAAGTTTTATTAACCCATTTCTTTGCTGCCCGTTTTCAAGCAAATGTTTTCCAAGATAATAAAGAAGTTCCTCGGGTTTTTCTTTGTCAGGGAAAATATTATCTGCCTGCATGAAAAGCTCTATGGCAGTATCTTCCAGTCCCAGGCGTATGCATGCTAATGCAACTGCAAACAATGTTCTTGGAGGAGCAAGCCGCTGGATAATATGTTTATTCTTAAGATAAATCTTAATTATATCCAAATATGCATCGTTATTATCTTTGCTGTTTTTCTTGTCTTTAATAATTGTTTCAAAATTATCGCTTAAGGCATATATGATTTCCGGACGTAATTTTGACGAAGGATATTTATTTAACAAATTATCTAATACTTCCATGCTTTTTGAGTAATTATTATCTTTTTTGTAAAGAAGAGCTAGTTTAAGCATGGCATATTCAAGCAAGGGACTTTTACTATCTATGCTCAAGTATTCACTGATAACCTTTTCATAAATTTGGTATGCTGAGGATAGTTCTTGCCCGCTATCACTAAAAAAAATAAAATTATGCTTATTTTTTAGTTCCCCGCTTTCCAATTGTTCTGCAAGACGAGTCAGGCTTATCAGAGCTCCTTCCGTTTTTGGAAATCGATCAAAAACCAGCCTGTATATTTTGGACGCAGAGTCAGACATACTTTTTGCCCTGTAGGCATCTCCGATTTTATTTAATATCAGATGATTCTCACTACTGTCAGGACATATATTAGAATATTGAAAAAGATTATTAATTGCCTCAGTAAAATATCCTTTCTGATAGTAATTATATCCGAGATAAAGAAGAATATCAGGATAACGAGATAAGTTTTCAGGATCTTTTTCAAGATTGGTCAGAAGGTTGATGGATTTCTGAAAACTGTTCATCCCAAAAAGTATTTTTGCAATGCCAAGCTCTGCTTCCGTTTTTTCGAAATCATTATGGTTTAGGGTTATATTCTCGTATATAGAAAGTGCTTCTGAGTATTTTTTCTTTTGATACAGTGCCTCGCCTTTTTGCAGCAATGCCCTGACTGTAAAAAAAGAATCATTATTTTTTTTGATAATGCGATTATAGTAAGCTATAGCCTCGCTGATATACTTGGCTTTGAGGCAAAGGTTTCCGGCAGACAGCAAGGCATCGGGAACAAATACTGAAGATGGATACCTGTATATGGCATCATCGTAAGAATTTTTGATCACAAAATAATTTTCTGAAAGACTTGTTACGTAAAGCTGATCAAGTGATTTTGCAAGCAAAAAATACGCTTTTTCTGAATATTGTCCCTTTGGATATGCCTTTATGAGATTTTTTAAGCTATCGCCCGCTTTCTGAAAATCCTTGTCTTTAAAAGCAGTAATTCCTGTTAAAAAAAGAGCTGCTTCTTCGCTTTGTCCATTTGGTTCGAATTCGGTCATTTTCTTCAGTAATAATACTGATAGATCAATCTGTGGTACCTTTTCGGTTACAATGTGTTTTGGCTCCAGCTCTTCAACTATTATTGAAGGTTCTTTCAGGCTTTGGACGGATAAATCTTTATCAGGATTTGTATGATTATTTTCTTCAGGCAATACTGATATTTTGGAAGCTATCGGTATATTCTGCCTGGGAACTTCTTTAGCTTTTACTTTCTTGCCATTGCCCTTTTGCTCTGTTTCAACAAAGATAATTAGTTCATGATTGCTTACGCGATGTGAAAACTTTGGCATTTTTGTCCCGTTTACATCCAATACTATCCTGATATTACCCGAATGATATCCAACTCGGAAGCTTTTTAAATTCGGGGTTTTTAAATTTTTGCTTACGGATGTAAATGACGGGCCATCATATTTGATATCATATATGATTCTGTTGGGTGATTTTATAACCATATTATTTAAAACCGTCATTGTTTTGCCGCTTAAAACGGTAATGGTTGTTCCGTTATTTTTTCCTGTTGTGGAAATTGAAATAATTTCCTTTCGTATATCATCTATAACGGAAACAAAACTACTGCCGCTAACAGCAGCCGAATATGGCACAACAGTTAACATAACGGCTATAATAATAAACAGAACTCTATAAATAAACAGGCTTCGCATATCTCCTGTTAAAAGCAATTGTTATGCCAATGGAACACGGTTGGTTTTTGATTATAAATTGGAGGTGTTATATGATAATTTTAATGGTTGAAGATAGGTTTATAAGCGATGATATATGTAAGATGCCATTATTTTGACGAAGATGCTGATAACATAAAATAATAGAAAAATATCGAAAAACCTTCAGCCGGTTCCTAAGCACAGACCGATTTGGAAAAATTCTTTTTTTTCATTTTTTCAACAAGAGTTGTTCTTTTGATATTTAACAGCTTTGCAGCCTTTGCTTTAACTCCATCGCTCTTTTCAAGGGCTTCCATTATAAGCCTTCTTTCATAATCCTGAACGGCAGTATCAAAGGAAATAACTCCATCAAGCGCTGGAGTAGTATCGCCCTTGGGAAACGATATTTCAGCCTGCTGTATATGTTCGGGAAGATCCTCAAACTCAACTACCTGCTTATCGCAAAGAACAACTATGCGCTTAATCACATTTTCCAGCTCTCTTACGTTCCCCTGCCAGTTATAAGCAAGCATTCCATCCATTGCGGCAGGATTAAACCCGCTGATTATATGGCCCTCTTTTTTTTGAAATTTTTTTAAAAAATAGTTTATAAGCAAAGGGATATCGGATTTGCGCTGTTTCAATGAAGGCACCTTAATTGAGATAACATTTAACCTGTAATATAGGTCTTCTCTGAATGAGTTATTATTTATAGCGACTGATAAGTTTTTATTGGTGGCTGCAATAATACGAACATCCGTATGAATAGTTTTGGTTCCGCCTACTTTTTCAAAGCGCTGATCCTGAAGCACCCTTAAAAGTTTTACCTGTAATGCCGGACTCATTTCACCTATTTCATCTAAAAATATAGTTCCACCGTTTGCCATTTCAAAACGGCCGGCTCTGCTTTTATAAGCTCCTGTGAAGGCTCCTTTTTCATGCCCGAAAAGTTCGCTTTCAAGTAATGCTTCCGGAATTGCTCCGCAATTTATAACGACTAATGGCTTTTCACTCCTGTAGCTGTCATAATGAATGGCCCTTGCTATCAACTCCTTGCCTGTTCCGCTTGCACCTTGAATAAGAACTGAAATATCAGTGTCAGCTATCTTATCAATAAGGTTAAATATATTTTGCATAACATTGTGGGAGCCGATAATATTAGTATATGAATATCTTTTTTTTAACTGTTTTTTAAGACGGAGATTTTCTTCCTCAAGAAATTTAAATCTGACAGCTTTTTCCACAACCACAATGAGTTCAGCTGGTGCGATGGGTTTTGTTATATAATCAAAAGCGCCCTTCTTAATAGCGTCTACCGAACCTTTGATTGTTGCGTGACCGGTTAAAATGATGCATTTCGTTTTGGGATATTTTAATACAACATGGTTCAGTACAGCCATTCCATCAACACCCGGCATCATCAGGTCGGTTAAAACCAGGTCATAATGGTTAGTATCCAATTCTTTTATTCCCGAAGCCCCATCCGGAGCCGATGTTGATTCGAAGCCTTTTTCTTTTAAGATATTTACTATTAATTCTGCCTCAGTAAGATTATCATCTATAATCAAGATTTTTTGCATATCATGCAGCCTTTCTGATATAAAAATATGACAAATTAGTAAATATTATTATTGGGATGTTTAAAAACCTTGCGGCAGGAAATCAAAAACCCTTTTGATATGAGCATAGCCTTTTTTAAAACCAAGCCAAATATGAAAACAAAACAATATAAAAAGTTAACTATACATAATCCCCACGCTGAAACTTCAACATGGCAACATTAGCAGTAAGCGAAAGCTCTCTGACAAATTGCTCAATTTCCCCGTTTTTGGGAACAATGCCGGCAGTCTTTGATTCAACAAGGCTTATTTCTTTTTCTATACTGGAAACAAGAGGTTCAATCTCTCTTAATGTTTTTTGATGATTATGCAATTCGTTTACATAATCATCAAGGAGATTAAGCACTTTATCACTATGATTAATTATATCTGTTTCATGTTTCGAAAAAGCCGGTTGAGCAATCTTGTTGATTTCGGTAAGCTTTTGATCAAAGACTTGTTTGAATCCTTTATCGCTTGTTATTTTGTTAAGGCCTGACTGCCGCAAACAGTCGGTCTGGTCTATTTTGTTTATATTCATTGTTTTACCTTTCTCTTGCCATAAATATTATTTAAAATCAACTACGGAAACCTTTTTAATAATATTTATTTGATAGCATTCAATTTGTTGTCGGTGAATGGCTGATCAAATTATATAAAATATTTAATTAAATATTTTTTTTAGTTTCTGGTCTACGGTTTCAGCAGTAAAGGGCTTAACAATATAACTGCTTACACCTGCTTTGACAGCATCTAAAATGTTATTTTTCTGGGCCTCTGCCGTAACCATCACAAAGGGTATCGTTTTTAATTGCTCATCAGCCCTAATCTTTGTTAATAGTTCTATTCCGGGCATCTCAGGCATATTCCAGTCACACATGATCAGATCAAAGCTACCATTCTGCAATAATTTAAAAGCGCTTTTTCCGTCTTCGGCTTCAATGATATTGCTAAATCCGATCTGCTTTAAAATATTTTTTACAATTCGTCTCATTGTGGCAAAATCGTCAACAACAAGAACCTTCATATTTAAATCCATTGTTACTTAACCTCCATATCTTAATATAATTGTATATATAAACCTGATAAATAGATATAGCCTCAAATATTTGCCAGGATATCATCTATATCTGTCTGGACGAGTCCGTTGCCTTCCTTCTGCGGGCCAGCCAGTTCAAAAACTTTGTCGTCTACGACTTTTTGTAGGTCTTCATTCGAAATATCCGGATTTCTCTCTTTTGTAGAAAGCTTTATTCCAAAACAAACAAGCATGTTTTTCAGTTTTTCCTCCATCTGTTTTACAAGAATCATGATCTTTTTAATCCGCTGACCGGTCAAATCCTGAAAACTCATATGAACGAAGATATCTGTTGTCAATGTATCATAGTTCTTAATACTTGATTCCATATAATTAAAAAGAGGACTCAGCTTCTCGATAGTTTGCGTATCGATTTGTACATCAGTTGATTTAGCTTCATCCGCCGGCACTTTGAGTTTGCCGGATTTTAAGGATTTGATAATTTTTTCCATTTGTGCTGTTTGCTCCTGAAGCAACTCAAGATTATCCATAATCTTGTTAGCAGCCTTTTCGGTAGTATCAATAATTCCTTCAAGCTGATCAGATGCCTCCGGAATATATTTTGTCGTCATATCAGTCAATCCAGGGTCAATTTTAGATCTTAAATCCTTCCTGAAATCAATAATAAGCAAAGCCAGATCTTTTATTGCACCACTCATTCCATATGCAATATTTTGAAAAAATTGCTCATCTTCATTTATACTGCTTCCAGTCAAATGAGAGATAAACCCTATGATTTGTGTTGTTTCTTCAGCCGAAAGCTTTCCGTCAATAATCTTGTGAATTTTTTCTTCCAGATGTTTCGTCATGCAGTTATCCTCTCTTTCACTATACTATTTTTCTCCGATAATCATATTCAACACTGTTTTTCTAATATCTTTTAAGGGAACCACTTTTTCTGCGGCACCTAATTTGATAGCTTCCTTGGGCATCCCGAAAATAACACAGCTGTTTTCGTCCTGCGCAATGGTTCGTGCTCCGGCTTCACGCATCTGTAGTAATCCTTTTGCGCCATCATGACCCATACCTGTCAGAATTACTCCGGCTGCATTGCTTCCCGCATATTCTGCTACCGAATAAAACAAAACATCTACGGCCGGTCTCTGATGATGAACCAGCGGGCCTTGTTTAACCTGAACATAATATCTTGCACCGCTTTTTTTAAGCAGCATATGAAAATTCCCGGGTGCAATCAGTGCGATCCCGTTAACCAATGAATCACCGTCAGAGGCTTCCTTTACGGTGATAGCGCTAAGTTCGTTTAGCCTTTCGGCAAAAGAAGTGGTAAAGTTTGCCGGCATATGTTGTACAACAAGAATCCCAGGTGCATTAGGAGGCATTGACGTCAAAACAACCTTTAATGCTTCCGTTCCGCCTGTTGACGCACCGATAGCAACAATCTTGTTGGTTGTTTCGGTGAGAGCTTTAGTTGCTTTTTTAGGTTGTATATTATTATCGTTACTGTCAAGCTTGGGCGGATTTACCTTGATTCCGGCCACAGCCCTGATTTTGTCAATCAGCTGAATGCTCATTTCTCCCACAGAATAAGCACCGGAGGGTTTTGAAATTACTTCTAAAGCTCCGAGAGATAAAGCCTCCAAAGCCATCTTCCCGCCTTTTGGAGTCAGCGAGCTTACGATTATTACCGGAAGCGGATAATAGCGCATCAGCTTTTTCAGGAAACTAAGTCCGTCCATTCGGGGCATTTCAATATCTAATGTAACAACATCCGGATTCAATTTTACAATTTTATCCCTTGCCACATAAGGATCAGGAGCTGTACCTACAACTTCTATATCAGTTTCTTTCGAAAGTTCTTCCGAAAAAACTTTTCTAACCACAGCCGAATCATCTACAATCAGTACTTTTATTGGTTTTCCCATAGGATAAATCCCTTTGTTTTCAGGGCGAATTTATTATAAGGCCGGCTGCAATAAAATTATTGTTAGTTTCAATAGAAAAAGAGACGTTATAATCGCCTTCAAAATGTCTGGCTATAAAGTCGCTTTCCTTTATATATTGCGGAATACCAATCTTGAAGCCATTTTCAAGTTGTGAGAACATAAAACCGACTATCATGTTTAAAGCCTCTTTTAATGTATCCTGTTCTTGTTTATCGCTTATACTATCTTCTGAAGATCCTAAAAAATTCGCTGATATTTCTTTGGCGAACCCTGCCGGTATAAGAAAATATGAAAACCCCATCTTGGGGCCGGTAAAATCCAGAGTAGCGCCAACTATAGGCTCTTCGCATGTAAACCAATCGCTTAAAGCTCCCGATTTCTCATTGACCTGGACAGGCATAAAAAACATTTTATCCATTACTTCAGAAATCGCCTTCTTCATCGCTTTCATCAATTCCTCTGCCATCAGAGACCTCCTCTTCCAATAATCCGCTAAGAGTATTTTTTATATCCGCCGGAGAAAACGGTTTTTTAATATAGCCGCTTGCTCCCAACCTAATCGATTCCTGGATTTTTTCTTCACTTCCTTCAGTTGTAATCATTACAACCGGAATCGATTTGAATAGCTCATTTTTTTTCATTTCGGATAAAAACGACAGGCCGTCCATATTCGGCATATTTATGTCGCTTAACACAATATCTATCCAATCGGTTTCAAGTCCTTTTAAGGCTTCAATGCCGTCTCCAGCCTCGAAATAATTGCCTACATTAAAGCCGGAAACTTTAATAACCTTTTTTATAACTGCCCGCATTGACGAAGAATCGTCAACAATCAGAACATTAAATGCCATTTTCAACGCCCTCCTGACAAAGTAACCATCTCCTCAACAGCTTTGGTTTTTTCCCAGAAAGCGGCGATGGTTTTTTGCAACTCAACTTCAGTAAAGTTTAGCCTGTCAATAACTTCCTGATAATACCTGTAAGCAAGTCCGTCAGCTCCTCCGCCGATTCCTATCATCATACATATTGAGTCGGACAGATAAATAATCGGAATTGAAAGACTATCTTCTATCAGAATATTTATTGGATTATGATGATTTCTGATAATATACACCATTTCCGGAGTAAAATTCCATTTTTTAGCAACCATAGCGCCTAACTCAGCATGATCAATCCCAAGAATTTCTTTTTCCGCTTCCAAAAAAGACAGACCATCTTCATGCACTTTTAATTCGATTTGTTGAAATACATCTTTAACATGATTGTTTAATACTACTTTTCCAATATCTTTCAACAATGCAGATGTAAACAGGCGGGGAATGTTTTTTAAATTCCGTTTTTCCGCCAAATCTTGGGCTATCAGGGCAGAAGAAACCGAATACTTCCACAATTCGCCTTCATCCAAACCGTAACCCTCCTGGGATGACTGGAAGTTTTTTGAAAAATTTCCCATTATAATTATATTGGCTATATTATTCATTCCCAAATAGGCAACTGCCTGTCGCACTGATGCAACTTTTTCCCTCAAAGCAAAAAAAGATGAATTGCATACCCTCAACAGATTGGCGGTCATACTTTGATCGTATTGGATAATATCTACGATCTCCCCCAAAGAACTGTTAGGATCGGAAATTATTTCCATAATTTTAGTTCCTGTAGAGGAAACAGGACTTAGCGAGCCGATTTCTTTTATAATTTTTTCTAAATCCATGGTATTCTTCTCACCTCTGTACCGGATATCTTCATAATGGCTTCGCCGGTTTTTATTTCAAGCTTAATAGTTCTGTTTACAGTGCCTCCCACCTCTTCAAAATCTACTATTATATTATTTTTCCAGAACATCTTTCTAAGAACAGTATGGTTACGTTTTCCTATATTAAAAAGCCCGTTTTGATCAAGAATCTGTGCTCCGCCTAATACAAGAACTTTAAGACGGTTTTTTGAGGCTCCATATTTATATGTTTCTTTAAAAAGAAGGGGTATGCCGGTATTGCCGAACATAAAAGGATTCTTAGCCGCTTTCACCAGATCAATTTCGGAGTCGGGCAACATATAGTGAAGCACTCCTCCAACTTTTGCAACAGGGTCATATATTCCGATCCCTATGCATGAACCCAGAGCGTATGTAACCAGCACTGCATCAGGATCATTGCTTACTTTCATATCACCGACGCCGACAACAATATTCATCATGATTCCCTCGATACCATCTGAAATATACTTCCTATATCAAGAATAAGCCCGACCCTGCCATCACCCATAATAACAGAACCGGCTATTCCTTTGATGTCTTTAAGCCACCCGCCCATACTTTTGATAACAACCTCTTCCCTGCCAATAAGTTCGTCCACCAGCAGACATTTCTTTTTCTCCTGATTTTCAACAACAACAACAAGTTTTTCCCATGGTTGCATTTCTGTTTCTTCGGAAGCGCTTTTTGTTTTTAGCCCAAGCAAACGGTCAAGTCTGACCAGAGGAATTAAATTATTTCTTACTTTTATAATTTCTTCCTCACCCCTTACTGTAAAAAATTCTTCTTTCTGGGGCCGAAATGATTCCTGAATATTTAATGTCGGGATAATAAAACGTTCATTTGCTACTCTGACAATCATCCCGTCGACTATGGCCAGAGTTAGAGGCAGGCGAATAAAAAACGTTGCACCTTTACCGGAATTAGACCGGACTTCAACTCTTCCTCTTAGTTTTTCTACTTTGCTTTTTACAACATCTGTACCGACACCTCTTCCTGAAATCTCCGTAATCTTATCGGCAGTCGAAAAACCCGGATGAAATATGAGATTATCTATCTCTAAGTCAGTAAGTTTTTCTCCCTCTTTAAGCAGGCCGCTTTGAAGAGCCTTTGATATGATTTTTTCTCTGTTCAAACCACGGCCGTCATCTCCAATTTCAATAACTATATTGCCGCCCTTGTGATATGCTTTAAGAAATATAGTTCCCTGCCCGGTCTTATTATTTTCAAGTCTTTCCTTCGCTACTTCCAAGCCATGATCAACTGAGTTTCGAATCATATGGACCATAGGTTCATAGATTTCCTCAATAAGATTTCTATCAATCTCTGTTTCTTCACCCGACATAACAAGTTGTATATCCTTGCCCGCTTTCCTGGCTAAATCCCTGACAAGCCGAAGCATCTTTTGGAAGGTAGTTTTTATCGGCACCATTCTCATTGACATGGCAGTATCTTGCAGAGAGGATGTAATAAGATTTAATTGATTGGTAATTTGAAGCAGCTTTCTGTCTTTGTTGTCTAAAATAGCTTCATGCTGCTTTAGCATTGATTGTGCAATTGCTAATTCTCCGACCATATCAACAATATTATCAAGCTTAACAGTATCAACTTTTACCTGAAGCGATTCAGGAGCATCCGCGCGTTTTTGTTCTCTTAAGGATGAAACAACCACCTTGGTTTTTACTTTTTCGTGTTCAACCAGTATTTCGCCTAATTTCTTGTCAGGGCTTTTTTGTTGAATTTCCAGCGCATCCTGAATATCAGCGGTAGTAAGTGATCCCGATGAAACAAGCATTTCTCCCAAAAGTTTTTTCTTATCCTTTGTTGTCGGAGAAAGAAGTCCTTCGATTCTTTGCTCAAATGCTTTGGTGTCTTCACTGCCCTCAAATATTATTCCTGTATCGAGAGAGCTTCTTACATTTTCTATCATTCCCTTTAATAAATCAACGCTTTCTAAAATCACATCAATTATATCAGCGTTAATAGTTAATTCACCATTTCGTGCCTTGTCCAGCAAGTTTTCAACTTTATGTGCAAATTGATTAATCTTATTAAAATTTAGAAACCCCGAAACACCCTTAACTGTATGGAATGGTCTGAATATGGCATTGATTGTCTCCACATCGGTAGGATCCTGCTCCAGATCCATAAGACTGATTTCAATAGAGGCTAAGTTATCAAGAGATTCGACAATGAAATCGGAAATAATTTCCTTGTCTTCATCATTAATTTTTATGGGTGCCAAGCTTGCTGTAGAGTTGCTGTCTTTTTTGTCTTCTCCAGACTCTGATTCATTATCGGATTTACAACCATCTTCAACCTGACAACCCAAACCGGCTATCAGCTCAGCTATATCACCTTCGTAACTTATGCCTTTAGATAAATTACCAACTATTTTCTGCATGGAAGAAATGCCTTTTTCAAAAGGCCCCAAATCTATTTTCTCCCTTAAGATTACTGCTTCAATATATTCTTTCATTGCCTCGCATACTGAGATCATGGACTGTTCTTTTAATTCATTAGACAGTTCCATAATAGTTTCGATTGATTGTACAGTCTTTCCGAGGCCTGGAATATCTTCGGAATCCAGAATTACAGTTTCAAGCGCTAGAGTCTCTATCTTTTTGTTAATTATTTCTAATGTCTCTGTCATCAATCATATCCTTCTGCTCGTTGTTATTAGCATAATAAAATGATCTCCAACGAACTCAAGCTGACCAATCCGTTATAATGGGGTTGATATCTTTGATGCTTGTCAATAAAGACTTGTTTTGAGTTCATTACTTTGCTGTTCCGTTTTTCCCCTAAGCCGTTGGTTGTTCGCTCCGGGCATGGTTTTGCTTTTCGGTTCGAAGTGCTTCTCTTTGCTTACTGAATACGTAGGCTACAATTTTTTCCCTTTCTTTTTCGGCAATATCAATAAAGTTTATGCCTAAATCATACATTTGTTTGTTGTTTTTAATTATACTGGTTGCCCGTATGATTTCCCCGTATGTGTCAATAAACACCGGAGGTAATTTGCATAAATTTATATTCACATGAATAATCTGGCCTTTATTTGCCGGTTCAAATGTTAGTATGCTGATGCCTGATGCGCTAATATTATTCCCAATCCCAGAATTTATAAATGCCGGATTTAATGTTTTGGATTGGGCTTCATTTGATAATAGCATAGATAAAATACAGTCCAGTTTTTCATCCATTTTAACAAGAAATTCTACCAGAAAATCATCATATCCATCAATCTTGGAATCAAAATCTACCTTGTTATTATTATCGGAAAGCATATGGGTTATCTTTAATTTTTTTCTATCACTGTTTTTAAGTGAATCGGACTTTTTGCTAAGAAAATTGTATTCTTCGGGAGAAATAATTTCATAGTTGACAGCATATGATAAAGCTGTTCTCACATACGAGCGTAATTCTTTTCTTTTCGAAATCATTTGTATCTCCAGACTGTAAAAATCATATAACTAGTATTGGCAGCTTCTAAGTCCGGTTTCATAATAGAATGCTGTTTATAGCAGGATAGTGCTTTTGATAAACAAGCAGCAATTTTTATACCATGTTGTGTATAATCTTTTGGGAGCATCACAAAGCCAGTAATATCATGAAAGCTATATTATATATAGCCTATGCATAACAGCTATAGGTCTGTATTTTTGGCGTCACCGTCAAAGTCTTGACGATGCATCTGCTCCTGTTAATGGGTTTTGTGAACCAGGAAAAAATTTCCACCTTATATTAATTATTACTTTGTTATCATTGGCTAACCGGCAAAAACTCTATTAACAGGCCGGAGACGCTTAAGCCAAAGTTTATGGTAGGTTCTCATGGCATAAACTTTGCTATATTAATATTTTGGAAAATGAAAAGATATCGTGTCAGGCCATATTTAATAATCCGGAAAAACACAGCAAGTATTATTATTCTAAGAACTGATTAAAAATCGCTATTTTAACCGGGCAAAATACTGTTTTAATAGTTTTAAAAAAGTCTTCTACTATTAAACTGCATTATTAATTTGACCCTCCTAAAATGAAATGGTCATGGTTTTGTCATATGGATTTATCAACAAGGCAATTTAAGAAACTTAGCAAACTTGTCCATCATGAATGTGGAATAAACCTTCATGATGGAAAACAGTCACTTTTGCAATCTCGACTTGACAAGAGGTTGCGTGCTACCGGTATAAAATCTGTCAAAGAATATATAAGAATACTAGAAAACGACCAGAGAGAATTAATAAATTTTCTTGATGCAGTATCAACCAATCATACCTATTTCTTCAGAGAAAGCCATCATTTCAAATGTCTTACGAAAGAACATATGAATATATGGTGTGCTGCTTCATCCAGCGGGGAAGAACCATATTCAGTGGCTATATACTGTCTTGAGCAAGGCTTTAAACCAACAATTATTGCATCTGATATATCAACAAGAATGCTGCGTATGGGACAAAACGGAGTATATGGTTTAGAAAAAGTAAAAAATCTTCCGCCCAATATTTTAAAAAAATATTTCCAAAAAGGCATAAACTCTCTGAGCAATCACGTTCGTGTAAAAAATGAAATAAAACAGATGGTTACATTTAAAAGATACAACCTTATCTCAGATCCTTTACCATCACAAACTTTCGACATTATTTTTTGCAGGAATGTATTTATATATTTTGATAATGAAACAAAGTCTAACGTTGCGCACAAATTATATAGCGCTTTGAAGATGTCCGGTTACCTTATTATAGGCGGTGCGGAAAGCTTAAATACTATTAATCATCCCTTTAAGTATGCACAACCGAGTATTTATAATAAAGCCAAGCCTTGCTGAAAAACTATAACTGATATTATTGGTATCAAAATTAAAATGTTATAGAATAAGAGCGTTTAATGATTCATAGCTTAAACTATAAACAACCTAAAGCTATTCTTGATTATTACCGATAATAGGCTCAACTCAAGAAAGATTTTGTATATTCGATATTAGCACTGCCAAAAGGGAGTGTTATGTTAAGATTTACAAGAGATATTTTAGCTTTATCTATAAAAAGGAGGCGAAAGCAAATGGCAAAAATGGCAGAAAAATTAGGCCAGGTAATAAATGAAATGACTGACAGAGAAGGAAAATATCTTACTTTTACAATGGCCAACGAGGAGTACGGAATAAGCATTTTAAAAATAAAAGAGATTATTGGAATGATGCCGATAACTCCGGTTCCTCAAACACCTGAGTTTATAAAAGGAGTAATCAACCTTCGCGGCAAGGTAATTCCTGTAATAGATTTAAGGCTCAGGTTCGGAATGGAAAGAATGGACTACACTGAACGGACCTGCATAGTGGTTGTTGAAATATCAGGCGAGGCTGAGACCGTTATGATCGGCATTGTGGTTGATTCTGTTTCGGAAGTATTAAACATAAAAGCGGAAGATATGGAAGAAACACCTACCTTCGGCACGAAACTGAATACCGATTATATACTTGGGATGGCTAAATTCGAAGGCGGAATCAAAATTCTTCTCGATATCGATAAGGTTTTAAGCCGTGATGAAGTTGCTATAATAGAAAAAGTCTGACTTTAATTAGTTCTTACCGTATGGTTTTAAAGCGGCTTAAAGTTCAATGATGAATTATAAGGAGAAAGAGTTATGTCTTTTCAAAATGTGAAGTTAGGCACGAAAATAGGAATCGGCTTTGGAATCATTTTGTTTTTATTAGGTGCTACTGCATTAATCGGCCTTACCAGAATAAAAACTATTAATTCGTATATGGAAGATATTATCAGCAATAAAAATGCTGCAGTACTACTGGCCAATGATTTAAGCAAAGAGATGAATATAATAACTCAATCTATAAGAAATATTGCTTTAAGCGTTGGACTGGATATTGTGAAGAACGAGAAAAATAATATTGATAAAGCCCGGGCCGAATTCAATAATATTTATCTTCAACTGACGGCTAAAGTCAAAGATGAAAAAGGTAAGGAGCTTTTGTCTGCCGTAGTTGAGCACCAGCAAAAAATTGACTTGCTGGTAAATAAAGCCGTAGACTTTTGTATGTCAGGATATGCTTCTTCTGATAGTACTAATGTGACATCAGTCGGCACACTGACTTCTCTCGATGGCAATGCCAGGGCAGCCGATGTAATTATGCTTGATATGCTTACACCCCAAAAACAAATGATTGAAGCTGTTGAAGCAATTATTGAGTATCAGGGCCATCTAAGCGATCAGGCATTTAATAATGCTAAAAGCGCTTATACCAGCGCCCGTTATATAATGATATCTCTTGCGATAGCTGCAATTTTATTGGGATCTTTCATAGCCTTTTTTCTGACGCAAACCATAACAAAACCGATTAATTATGTGGTTAAAGGACTTACTGATGGTTCAGAACAGGTAGTATCTGCGACTCTACAGGTATCCTCATCAAGCCAGTCGCTTGCCGAAGGGGCCTCCGAGCAGGCTGCATCAATAGAGGAAACATCATCCTCTCTTGAAGAAATGTCTTCCATGACTAAACAAAACTCGGATAATGCAACCCAGGCAGATAATCTCATGAAAGAAGCTAATCAGGTTGTAGAACAGGCAAACAACTCCATGGAAGAGTTGACCAAATCCATGTATGATATTTCATTAGCAAGTGACGAAACATCCAAGATCATCAAAACTATTGACGAAATAGCTTTCCAGACCAATCTTCTTGCTTTAAATGCTGCGGTAGAAGCTGCCAGGGCAGGCGAAGCTGGTGCAGGTTTTGCGGTAGTAGCCGATGAAGTGCGAAATTTAGCAATGAGGTCGGCAGATGCGGCTAAGAACACTGCGCAAATGATTGAAGGAACTGTAAAGAAGGTCAGAGAAGGCTCTGAGCTGGTAACAAAAACCAATAAAGCCTTTCAGGATGTATCCAATAGCTCCTCAAAAGTTGGTGAGTTGGTGGGAGAAATTGCAGCCGCATCAAAAGAGCAGTCTCAGGGCATTGAACAAATAAACAAAGCTGTTGCAGAGATGGATAAAATAGTACAGCGTAATGCTGCCAATGCAGAAGAATCTGCCAGCGCTTCCGGTCAGATGAATGCCCAGGCAAAGCAACTCAAGCAATATGTAAGAGATTTGGTATTAGTAATAGGAGGAAAAAACGCCAACGATATAATCAGCTCCAAGCCTTTATCTGCCAGAAGTAATAAAGTAGCTCAACAAAGTAATCAACAATATAAATACGAAGAACAAACCGCTCTTCCGCCCCCTCATATAAATAAGCATGAGAAAAAACAAGGAAGAGATAATAAAGCACTAAAACCTGAACAGTTAATCCCTTTTGAAGAAGATGACTTTCAGGATTTTTAAGTAAACCTTATATAGAAAGTTCTTTGACGATTTTATTGTGAAGTCGTCAAAGAACAGTTTTATAAAATATAAAAGATTGATTAGATAATAAGGCTGGATTTATAGTGTTGAAAGGTACCGGCTATATGGCAATTGCCATATAGCCGGTACCTTATAATCGGAATATTATAGTTTACTGCTTTAGTAAAGTCTTAGAAAACATCATCCATAAAAGCATCTACAAGCTTTGCTGCAACAGCATTATTGTTAATTTCGTAAGTTCCTGATTCAATCTTTTCTTTTATTTCCAAAACTTTTTTCTCTCTGACATCCGGGGTTGAAGATATAACTTTATTTGCCAGCCTGACTTCTTTTGAGGCTTGGGAAAGATTAACTATAGCATCCTGGCTTTCAGTATTTATTTTGCTGTCTTTTTGCCCATCCGGAAGTTGTTGCCCTTCCTGAATATTAGGCGTTGCATTTGCCAGCTGTTTATTAATTTCATAATTTGTAATCTTATCATCTATTCTCATTATTAACCTCAATTACCAATCTGCTTAATATCGTCAACATTAAGCATTTTTATAGTTTCTCCTTCTTCATCTATCATCTTAAACAGGAGATCTTCAGAAATATTTTGAGATACTTTCGACTGAATTTCAGAATTAGCCTCATATTTTTTTAACAGTTTATTTCCAATTTCATCTTTTGTGCTGTAACCGTTTATTTTATTTGCAATACTCGTAGCAATTTTTTCGCTGACAGCTTTTTGCTTAGCAGTGCTTGATATAGTAACACTATCCGGCGATTGAGTAGGATTCTTAACAGCTTTACTCGATGCTCTGCTGTTTCTAAGCTGATCATGGTAAACCCGTAATACATTATTAACTTGATATGCTGAAATAACCATAAAAACTACTCCATGTTTTGTACAAATAAATAAAATCCATTCAAACATTTTATCGGCAATATAAAATAAAACTTTAGCAAAAAAATAATTTATTTTATTTTTTGCTAAACGGCAATTATTTGACGCTTCTTTCAATGTTTAAAAAAAGCTTGACGCGTCATGAATTTGACTATCAAAATAAAGAACTTGTTTTGAACTGAGCATTGAATCTATATAGCGGGTAAATTTTCCGAAGCCTTGTGCCATGAGTTTCAATTAGCACAATTATTTAAGCGGCAGGCAATACCCGCCTTGGTTTGTGCAAAAATCAAAAAAAACTTACCGATTATGTCTTGCAGATATCTCCATATGAAGCCCAATTATTCAATTACACAAAATATTTAACAGTTAAAAGAACTTGGCATATTGATTGCTTAATCTAAAGTAAATATTGTTTTTAGCTATTGTGTTTTTGTTATGTAATTGTGAAAGCAGGTTTTTTTAGTGTGGGGCATACCGATTTATATCTTTAAATATGATGCCCATAACTTTGATGCTGGAAATTTTCAGGATGAGCAGTTCTGTTATAAAGGCTGACAAAACTATGTTTTCAGTCGGTACGCCAATAAAAGTTGGTGTAACCGAAGGGGGCGGAGCCTGTCCGGCAGATAATACTTACCCAAACCATTTCAAGCTATTGATTACTGGATTGAGCAGATGATCACCACAGTGTCATGGCAGGATAAATTAAAAGAAACTTATACGAGCCAGTTACAAAACGCCCCATTTTGGCCAATCTCTGCGTTGGGCTCAAATTTCACACGAAGTGACACGTAGTGAAGCATAAGCGCTAACCTTTAGCGCTATCCTCGAAATACTAAATGTATTCCTGTGGTTGAAATTTTCTCCCGCCTTGAGCTTGACCAAACTGAAACGTTTTGAAAGTGGCTCATACAAGTAATGCTATAGTAGACATGGTACAAAACAATTTTAGTCGTAATTGAACAAACTCTAAAGGAAGGCATAATGTTATGAAAATAGTTATTTTCGCAGGAGGTTTGGGTACACGAATATCTGAAGAATCCCACCTGAAGCCCAAACCAATGATAGAGATTGGAGAGAAGCCTATCCTCTGGCATATCATGAAAATATTCGAGGCACAGGGATTCAATGATTTTATCATATGCCTTGGTTATAAAAGCTATATGGTTAAAGAATATTTTCTAAACTACTATGTATATAATTCAGATGTTACCGTCAATCTTCAAACTAACAGTTTTGAAGTCCATCGTTCCAATGCAGAGGATTTTCGAGTTACACTTGTTGATACAGGCCTTGATACAGGCACAGCCGGTCGTTTAAAACGTGCACAACATTACATCGGTAATGAGGAATTTCTATTAACCTATGGAGACGGTGTTGCTGATATAGATCTAAAACAACTGATAGCCCACCACCATGAACATGGTAAAATAGGAACTGTTACAGCAGTACAACCGGAAGGCAGATTTGGCTTGCTTGATATTGACACTGACTCCCATGTGGAAAAATTCAATGAAAAATTACTTGGAGACGGTGGATGGATCAATGGTGGTTTTTTTGTACTAAAGCCCGAAATATTTAATTACCTTCCTGAAAACGCAGACCAATTGATGTGGGAGGAATATCCTTTAGAAAAACTTATACAGGATAAACAGCTCTCTGCATATAAACATCAGGGGTTCTGGAAGTGCATGGATGCTATACGAGACAAGGCAATACTTGAACAGCTCTGGTCATCAGGCCAGGCAAAATGGAAAATCTGGGATTAAGGTTAAAACAGCGCATGTTCAAAGGGATTTATAATAATAAAAAAGTCCTTATCACAGGGCATACAGGCTTCAAAGGTTCCTGGCTGGCTCTGTGGATTTCACATATGGGTGCTGAAGTTACCGGATACTCCCTTCATCCACCAACAGAACCTAATCACTTTCAGCTTCTCAACATGGATATAAAATCCGTGATTGGTGATATTCGTGATGCTGACAAACTGAAAAAGGTTTTCAAAGAGCAAAAACCCGATATAGTGTTCCACTTAGCGGCTCAGGCAATTGTAAGGGAATCCTATAAAGATCCGTTTACAACATTCAGCAGTAATGTAATGGGGACAGTAAATGTATTCGAAGCGGCAAGAGGAACTGAAAGTGTCAGGGCTATTATTAATGTAACCAGTGATAAGTGCTATGAAAATAAAGAATGGGCATGGGGATATCGTGAAATTGATCAGGTGGGAGGATATGATCCCTACAGTGCCTCAAAGAGCTGTGCAGAAATACTCACCAGCTGCTGGCAAAAATCATTTTTCAATACTGAAGACTACGGCAAGACACATCAGACTCTTCTCGCAAGCGCACGTGCAGGGAATGTTATAGGCGGGGGCGATTGGGCAGCTGATCGTCTTATTCCTGATATAATGCGCTCAATCCATCAGCAAAAAACAGTAATAATACGAAATCCAGGTGCTATTCGACCATGGCAGCATGTACTTGAGCCGTTAAGCGGTTATTTACTCCTTGGTCAAAAACTTCTGGATGGACAAAAGGATTTTGCTGAAGCCTGGAATTTCGGACCCTCAGATGAAGGTAGTATTACAGTAGAGGAAATACTTCAGAAAATTAAAAAGATTTGCTCCAAAATGGATTATGAAATAAATCAAACACCCCATCAACCCCATGAGGCAGGTCTGTTAAAACTCGATTGTTCCAAAGGCAGGACAAAATTAAAATGGCTACCGGTTTGGGCAAGCGATGAGACCATTGAAAAAACAGCACAATGGTACAAGGAATTTTACGAATCCGGCAATATACTAAGCCTTGAGCATATTAATAATTATATCTCAGATGCGAAAATAAAACGCATTCCCTGGTTGAAATAGTGAAATTTACAGAAATAAAACTTAAAGGGGCTTTTATCATAACACCTGATCTTATTAAAGATGAAAGAGGTTTTTTTGCACGGGCATTCTGCAGACATGAGTTTATAGATCATGGCTTAAATCCTGACCTGTTTCAATGCAATATCTCCTTTAATAGAAAAAAAGGCACCTTACGAGGTATGCACTATCAGGTAGCCCCGCATTCCGAAGCGAAACTTGTTCGATGCACTTCCGGCTTTATTTATGATGTTATCATTGACCTTCGGCCTGAATCACCAACGTTTAAGCAATGGTTTGGAGCAGAACTCTCTGCGTCTAATCATCAAATGCTCTATGTGCCGGTAGGTTTTGCTCATGGTTACCAAACACTTGAAGATAATACAGAGGTGTTTTATCAGGTATCAGCCTTTTATCATCCCGAAGCTGAAAACGGCCTCAGGTGGAATGATCCTGCATTTGGTATCAAGTGGCCGATTCCTGTCAGCACTATCTCAAAAAAGGATGCATCTCATCCCGATTGGAAAAGCGAATAATGCGAGTATTTGTAACAGGAGCCCCCGGGTTTATTGGTTCCCATGTAATGGAAAAGCTTCTTTCAGGAGGCCATCAGGTTGTGGCGTTGATTACTCCTGATAACCCTATGCCCCGTTTACAATTATTAAAGAATGATTTTACAGTCATCAACGCTACTCTGGAAAATACTCAGATGCTGGAAGAAGTTGTTAATGAATTTAAGCCGGAAGCCTGTATTCATCTCGCATGGTATGCTGAACCCGGGAAGTACCTTGATTCAATAAAAAATATCCAGGCACTAACATCAAGCCTGACACTATTTCAGACACTCATCGAGGCTGGTTGCAGGCATATCATTGCGGCAGGTACGTGTTTCGAATATAATACCAACTTTGGATACCTAAACGAGGACACCCCTACCCTTCCTGCAAGCCTTTATGCTGGAACCAAGCTTTCATGTTTTCTGGCAGGAAGCCAGTTAGCAACAAAAAATGATGTTGCCTTTTCCTGGGCACGGATATTCTATCCCTACGGACCAAAGGAAAATCCAAAACGACTGGTGCCAGCGGCAATAAATTCATTAAAAGAAAGTATGGCCTTTCCATCAAGTCCTGGGGAACAGATACGCGACTATATTCATGTCTCGGATGTAGCCTCGGCTTTTTCCACATTATTAGAAAAAAGGGCTGACGGAATATTTAATATTTCAAGCGGATCCCCTGTGTCGATTCGACAATTACTTGAAACAATAGGGGAACTGATGAATCAAAATGATTTAATTCAGCCAGGCGCAATATCTTACAGGGCATGGGAGCCTCCTTTTATATGCGGTGATAACACACGATTGAAAAATCTTGGCTGGACTTCAAAATATTCGCTACGTGATGGTTTAAAAAACACTATAAATTCATTGTCATATGATTAAGTCCAAAGCATACAAGGGATTCAGTGAATAAAAAAAAGGTACTTCACATAACGCCCCATTTTGGTGGCGGAGTCGGCTGTGTCCTGATGTCACTTGTTTTTAATCTGTATACAAGGGATGATTTTGAACACGAAATTGTAAGCCTTGAATACGCTAATGAAAAAGCCAAATTCTGGAGTAATGCTAACAGAATAAAGATATATGAGATAATATCGCCTGACAATAACTGGCTGCATGAAAAAATGCAAAACGCAGATATTGTCCATATCCATTTCTGGAACCACCCGCTTTTATATAAGTTGCTATATTCTTTTTCAGGCAAAAAGGCCCGTGTTGTAATGTGGAGCCATGTAAACGGGCATTATGCACCATATTTATTTAACGACTCAATATTTGATTTTCCTGAAATGTTTGTCACAACAACAGATTTTAGCCTTACACAAAAAGATATCATAAAAAGAAGTAATGACTGGCAACGCAGCCATATACGATCAATTCCTTCATGTTGCGGACTGAATAACTTTGATAAAATAGATCCGATTCCACATAATACCTTTAACATCGGCTATATAGGCACAGTTGATTACTGCAAAATCCACCCTGATTTTATAAATATGTTCAACAAAGCAGATATTCCGAATGCCCGGTTTATAATTGTGGGAGGAGATTCTCATATAAGTATGGAAGAAGAAGCCAGAGAAAAAGGCTGTATTAACAAGTTCAAATTCACTGGAAAAGTTACCGATGTTAAGGGATATTTAGCTGAATTTGACATTTTTGCCTACCCCTTGCAAAGAGAGAACTACGGGACAGGAGAACAGGTTTTAATAGAGGCAATGAGCGCGGGAATTCCACAGGTTGTATTTGCGGGCGGCCCAGAGGAACATGTTGTTCAGGATGGCCTTACAGGGTTTGTCGCAAACAGCAAAGAAGAATTTATTGAGTTGATACAAAAGCTGTACTGTAATGATGATTTGCGAAAAAAAATGTCCGTCGCGTCAAAAAATTATGCAAAAGAGAACTTTACCATAGACAAACCGGTAAGAAGCTGGCTGGAAATATATCAGGAACTCTTGTCCCGTCCAAAATCAAAATGCATATTCAATAAATTTGAAAGCTCAGACTTTGCTGTTTCACTGTTTCTGTTAGCATTTGGGGAGTGTGATGCCTCCCACATTTATAAAAAGATACTTGGGTATTACCCTGATGATGTACCTCTTGAACTCAGCGAAAAAGCTACACAGCTGCCTCAGATTTTTAAAGGCAATACAAGGGGAAGCATAAAACATTACAGCGCTTTCTTTGACAATGAAAAATTAAAGTATCTGGAAAAATATGGAACTATACAATGATAAGTTCTTCTGCTGCCATTAAGTTATCCAGGGTTTGCCCTGTTTGCAACAACAACAAGGCCTTTTTGCTCGGTGACATCAAATATGCAATTTATGACAACTACCCTGTTAGAAATGACGTAAAACTTGTATCCTGCAACAAATGCGGAATGGTCTTTTATGAAACACCATCTACTGAATATGACTACAATGAATATTATAAAAAACACAATTATTACTATACAACAAAAAGCCAGGGTATGGGCGGGGAGACATCAAAAGACCAGAACCGTTTTTTGAGCTATATTAAGCTCATTGAAAAATATGATATTCCAGATAGTAAAATTAGTGTTGATATTGGCTGTGCCAAGGGTGGACTTTTAAGAACTCTTAAAGAAAAAGGTTATACCAATCTGTGTGGGGTTGATTCATTAGATGCAAATATCAATCGACTGCAGGAAACTGCTGTTGCTGATGTTCGCACAGGAACCGCAACAGATGTTCCTCTGCCTGATGTATCATGCGGCATGGCATTTTTAACTCATACAATTGAGCATGTGTTTAACCTGAAAAAGGCCATGTCAGAACTTTTCAGAATACTCGATGCTGACGGCATTGCCTATATCGAAATTCCTGATGCTGCCAGCTACCCAACCTATAGAGATGCACCTCTATATGATTTTTTCCATGAACATATTAATTATTTTGATAAACCGGCGCTTAAAAACCTTGTAAATATTAATGGATTTGAATGCCTTGAAGTTGGAAACAAATCCTTTGACGGTCATGACCAGGCAGAAGAAGAATGTTTGTACTGCATTGTAAAAAAAAATGGTTCTATGCATAAAATAAGGCCAAGCTTTTTATTATCAGAAAAATGGCATGGGAATTTGTTCAAGACACCAGGGCCAATAAAACAATTTCTGGAAAATTATGACAGCGCTCGCCCTGTATATATTTGGGGATTATCATCCTATATGTTATATCTGCTGGCTTCTTACCTTTTACCCAGATGCAATATTGCAGGCCTCCATGATTCTGATGAATATAAACAAACCAGGACAATCAGAAATTATAAAATAAACTCCCCTGAAATTATGTTTCAATTGGATAAATCCGCTATCATAGTTATACCAACAGGCCCATACTCTTCAAAGTTGAAGAGCTTGCTATTTGAAGGCAACTTTAAAGGTGATGTTTATCTGTTGTAGTGAGAGGATTTTTTATGGCTGAAATAAAAACAAATGTAGATACAAACAGACAGAACCTGGCAGATATTATTCCTTTGCCAGCTCCTTTTACAGTCTATATAGAACAAACCAGGGTATGTAACATTAAGTGTTATTACTGCATTCATTCAACCAGAGACGATAAAAACAGTGAATTCAATAAACTGGGATACGAAGTAAAGCACATGCCTTCAGATGACTATAAAAAGGTAATCGGTGAACTGGCGACATTTCCTTCAGGGAGTATTAAGAGAATTGTTTTTTCCGGCCTCGGTGAACCTCTTGCAAATCCCCTTTTGCCTGATTTTGTAAAAATTGCGGCAGACAGTAAAATATCAGACAGGGTGGAAATAATAACAAACGGACTCCTGTTAAATAATGAGCTCTCCCTAAAATTGATTAAGTCAGGCATTACAAATATCAACATATCTGTTCAGGGCATAAATTCAAAACAATATGAAAAAACATGCGGTAAAAAAATAGATTTAAACAAGTTTCTTGACACTCTTAAGTATCTTTACAAAATAAAAGGTAAGGCTCAAATTTATATAAAAGCAATTGATGCTGCTTTTAAAAAGGACACAGATAAAGACGAGTTTTTAAAAATATTTTCGCCCTTTGCCGACAAAATCTATGTGGAACACATTGTTCAGATGCAGCAGCAGCACGATAAAATTCTTGACCAGGTTACAGCATCTAAAAACATGTATGGAGAAGAGTGTTCTGCAGATAGAAAAGTTTGTGGGCAATGTTTCTATTTTTTGCAGGTAGGCTGTGATCTTGACCTGTTTCCCTGTTCAATTCCCGGCCTGAGAAAGGGCTTTTCTGTAGGAAATTTAAATAAGAACTCCATCTTGGATATATGGAACGGAAAAAAAAGGATGTCTTTTTTAAAGATGATGCTCAAACTGGAAAAAGATAAAATGCCTGAATGTAAAACTTGCGTCTGCTACAATGTAATAACTGACGAGTCTGAATATCTTGATGATAAGACCCCTGAATTACTGATAAATATCTTTGGGAGAAATGAGCATGTCTGAAATAAAACCGATTTATGATGTTAACAGGGTTAAATTAGCAAACGTTGTTCCCCTTAATATCCCTTTTAGCATTTATTTATCCCCAACAAGTGTATGTAATTTTAAATGTATCTATTGTGCTCATTCACTTGAACTATCTGAAATGAAAAAAAGATATGGTTTTGTAAAAGAGACCATGACACTTGATACATATAAAAAGGCCTTTGAGCAGTTAAGCCGGTTTCCTAGTAAAATTAAACTACTATCCCTGACCGGACATGGCGAGCCTCTTCTTAACAAAAACATTGCCAAAATGGTTGAAATTGCAAAAGAAAGCAAGGCATTTGAAAGGGTTGAAATTATTACCAACGGCTCGCTTTTGTCAAAAGGTATGTCTGATGACTTAATATCCAGCGGAATAGATGCTGTTAAAATTTCCATACAAGGCATATCTTCTTTTAAATACCAGGAAATATCCAAAACCAATATAGATTTTAAAAAATTTATGGACAATATTAATTATTTTTACAAAAACAAAGAAGATACAAAGTTATTTGTAAAAATTCTGGATATTGCTCTTGAAAAAGATGAAGAAGAAAAGTTCTATAATCTTTTCTCTGGTTGCTCAGACAGGATGTTCATTGAAAAGGTACAAAAGACCTATGACGGAGTAAAAGCCACTGACAGCCTGGATATAAATTATGACAGACAAGGCAGGGTAATAGAAAAAAGGAAGGTGTGCCCTCTTGCATTTTTCATGCTTGGAATACTGCCTAATGGTGATGTAAAGCCATGTGACTCAGTTTATGTTCCTGTCGTGTTAGGCAATGTTAATTCTGACCGCATTACGGATATATGGCAAAGCGAAAAGCATCTTGACTTCTGGAGACTTCAGTTAACAAAAAAACGTTACACTAATGCACATTGCAAGGTTTGTTGCGCCCCTGACGATGTATCTCAACCGGAAGATGTCCTGGATGAAGACGCAGATATTATCTTAGAAAGATTACCTGAATGAATGCAGAGCAAATAAACGGACAGTCTGTAGGCGGCAAACGTACCAGACTGGCAGAAGCCATACCCCTTTACACACCTTTTATGGTGCAGATTTTCCCGGCCTATGCGTGTAACTTCAGGTGCAATTACTGCATTCATTCCCTGCCGAAAAAAGGCAGGGGCTTTATTGCCGACAAATCAATGATGGATTTTGATTTGTACAAAAAATGCATTGATGAGTTAGCCGAATTCCCTCAAAAGTTAAAAATGCTCCGATTTGCGGCCACAGGTGAGCCATTACTCCACCCCCAAATTGCAGAAATGGTTAAATATGCTAGGGATAAAAAGGTTGCAAAATCTTTCGACATTGTTACAAATGCGTCTCTTTTAACCAATGAATTGTCGGATAACTTAATAGAAGCAGGATTAGACTGGCTGAGAATTTCAATTCAGGGGTTATCATCTAAAAAATACAAAGAGATTTGCAGGGTAGATATTAATTTTGATAAATTTACAGAAAATATCAGATATTTTTATAAAAACAAAAAAGAATGCAAAATTTATATCAAAATCATTGACTGTGCATTAGAAGAAAATGAAAGAGAAAAATTCTACGATATATTTGGCAATATTTGCGATAAAATAGCGATAGAACACCTTGCTCCGGCAGTGCCAAATATTGACTATACAAAACTGAGCAACACACCTCTTGCCACCACACAAAACGGAAATGCCGTGCAAAATGCACAGATCTGCCCGCAGCCGTTTTATATGCTCCAAATTAACCCAGATGGCAATATCGTTCCGTGTTGCGGCATGCAAACACCCTTTGTATGTGGCAATTCACAAAAAGAAAACATATTTGATGTGTGGAACGGAGAAAATCTGAAAAAATTTCAATTTGCAATGTTAAAAAAACAAAAAAATAATATCTGCTCAAAATGTGAAGCCTATAAATTCGGAATGTTTGAAGAAGATGTCCTGGATGGTTATGAAGAAAGGATTATTGCAAATGGAAAATACCTCAATAAGAAAGTTCAGTGTTTATGAAAACTGGAAACAAATTAAAAGATAAACAAATTATTTCATTTATTGAAAATTTCTTAGTTAATTTCCAGCACGCAAAAAACAAGAGAATTGCACTGTATGGAACAGGTAATAATACATATATTTTAACTAAATACTTAAAGGAGTTTTTATTTACCGCGCTTTTAGACAGGGATCCTGAGAATGTAGGGTTAAAGATAAATGGTGTTTCGGTAATTACATTAGATGATGTAAAAAAGTATGCAGATTTAATTATTATTATTTCAAACGAAAATTATTGGGAAGTAATTTATAATCGTATCAGAGAACAAACCGAAAAATATAATATACCGGTATATTTTCAGGATGGTTCAAAGCCAGAAACTGAAGATATTGACTATGAAAATGATCCATACTGGAAGCTTACAAAAGAGCAAATTATTAAGAGTATAAAGGTTAGTGATATCATCTCTTTTGATGTATTTGATACCCTGCTTATGAGAAAGGTTCTTACGCCCGAAGACATTTTTTTAGTAGTCGAACAAAAGGTTTATGATTTATACGGAGAAACATTTGATTATGCACGATCCAGACGATACGCTGCGGCTCAATTACAACAGAAGACAGGATTTACATTTACATTAAATCAGGTATATGACCGGATGGTCAAAGATTTTGGGCTACCCGTTGAGTATAAAAATGATATCTGTAATCTGGAAATAGAAACTGAAAAACAATTTCTTACGCAAAGAAAAGATGTTGTTGATCTCTATAATTATGCTTTATCAGCAGGGAAATCTGTTTATCTTATATCAGATATGTACTTGCCAGAGGATGTTGTTGCTTTGATCCTGAAAGAAAATCAGATTACAGGCTATAAAAAACTTTTTCTTTCCTGCAATCAAGGAGCTGATAAAAATTCGGGTCAATTGTGGCGGATATTTTGTTCTGAAGTTCCAGGCAAAAAGATCCTTCATATCGGTGATAATCCTGAATCAGACGGGAACAGGGCAGAGGAATGCGGCATAAACGCTATAATCGTAAGATCGGCCTATGACTTATTTCGCACTTCATCAATATCTTCATTAGTCTCTCAAGCAAGAAATATGCAGGAGTCAATCATGATGGGGCTGATTATGGAAGTCCTTTTCAATTCACCTTTTGCATTATCCCACACTTCGGGAAAAGTTACATTTACAGATACCAAGGCATTAGGATTTGTGGCGTTCGGGCCCTTATTATCCGGTTATCTTTTCTGGCTCCTTTCAATAACAAGAGATAAATCGATTAAAAACATTCTGTTTTTTGCACGGGATGGTTTACTGCTGCTACGTTACTATAATCTGCTCACTAAATTATTAAACCTTAAAAACACAGCAAAGGGCATTTATTTCAAGACCTCTCGCAGGGCTGTTACTGTTCCCTCACTTTATTCCGATGCTGATATTAATCAATTAGTTGATCTCTCTTTTACCGGTACTTTCGCGGAATATACCTTTATTCGATTTGGCATATCAGCTTATAAAGATGATCCCCATAAGGATTTATTGATAAATACCAAAACAGAAAAAAGCCGAATCATAAATTATCTTGAACCCTATAGACGCGATATTCTTGAATCAGCTTCTAAGGAACGAACGGCTTATCTTCAGTATATCGACTCTTTAAACCTTGATATATCAAACACTGTATGTGCGGATACCCATTATAGTGGAACAAATCAATATTATCTGGGTAATTTAATCGGAAGACAGCTTCAGGGATACTATTTTTGCGCTCGAATGGGTAATTCTAATCCATACGGTATCGGTGGATATATTCAGGGATTATACCAAGGAAAAGGCGATATACAGACCGCTGATCAAAGCAGTGTAATGAGAAATAAACTGATAATTGAATCTGTGCTGGCAGCTCCGGAAGGTATGTACCTGTATTGCAAAGAAGATGGCAAATTCGTACAGGCTGAAGGTAAAATGAATCAAAAACGCTATAAAGACAAAATTGGCATACATTATGGTATAGGTGAGTTTATAAAAAATCTCGTTACCCTGCTGCCAAATCCTGTAGAAACTCTAATAGATTCTCACATTATTGAAGAAAGCTTTGGCATATTTTTTTCCAATAAGTGTTGCATTGTCAGCTCTATAACCGATAAATTTTATGCAGATGACGCATTTTCGTTCAATAAGGATATTCCCATTTGGGGATAGAATAGTAAAAAATTAAATGGTCTACAAGAAGCCATCATGTTATTTTTTGAATCTTCTTAGACTACTAATTTGAACAGGGGTTGGCGTGAATACAAAAATAAGTAAAACTCAAGCTATCAACAATAAAGAAATAGACGAAGTTCTCGATCAATTATCAAGCAAAAAGATTATTATCTACCCAGCAGGTGTGCTAGGACAACAATTACAGAAGACTCTTTCAGAATACGATATAGATATAGCATATTATGTAGATAGGGCTTATGAAAGCTTAAAATCGATCAATGGGGTTGTTGTCCATCCTCCTGACATTTTCAGCAAACTGGATTCTCAATTCCAGGTCATTATTTCAGTTAATTGGGAAACTCAATTTGAACTTTTAAAACAAGTGGTACTGGAACGAAACCATGAATTAAAAATACACGATGGCTGGGCTTTAAATCGAAGATTGAAGATGCCCATTTGTTCATCCAGAACAAAAGAAAAAAAGACGATCGATATATTCGAGTGTGAAAATTGCGGCTTTGAGCGTCATCACTGCAAAGTAGCTTCATCCTGCCTGAAAGAAATGGGAAATCATGTAGATATTAAAGATGACAGGCGAAGTACATCTTTTGGCTGGTTTGGATATATTGTCAGCCAAAAATGTACGTTGCGGTGTGAGCATTGCTGCGAACAAATTCCTCTTCTCATTGATAAAGGCTTTACACCTGTAGAATCTATTCTTTCTGATGTTAAGAAAATAGCAGATGCTTCATATTTTCTCAATTTTGTGGAATTGGTCGGCGGAGAACCTTTTCTGCATCCGCGCATAGAGGAATTGATAGAAGGATTACTGGAGATTGAAAATATTGGTTATATAAAATCTTTTACTAATGGCACAGTTATCCCTTCCGACAGATTATGTGATATTATGAAGAATACTCGGTTTATGCTTCAGGTATCAAATTATGAAAAGACCACGTCTGGCAAATTGCTTGATAATATTATTGCAACCAGAAGAAAACTAAATGAGCATGGAATTCCTTTTCTTTTTACAATAAATTTTGAGTGGCTTGATTTTAAAGACTTCAAAAAGCACGATGTGAAAAATGATTATCTCAAAAAAGCATTTTACCGCTGTTTCTTAAAAAATTGTCACCGTGCCTATAAAGGGAAGCTGTATCTTTGCCCACATCATTATGCGGGTATTCAATTGGGAAAAATTAAAGAATATTCGCACGAATGTATAGATATTCACAGTCACAATAACGGTAACCTTGGTCCAGTTCTCGAAAAATTTGAACATTTACCATTTATAGATGCTTGTCGTTACTGTGAATTAGCTTTTGATCCTAAACCGGTTCCTGCAGGGATACAATTGCCCGTCCCGAACGTAAACAATAGATATAAATAGAGGTAAAATCATGAGTTCTGAAAATATATCAAAAAAGCAGGCTCCGTCAGGAAGGCGTGTTAGGCTTGCCGACGTATTACCACTAGAAGCCCCGTTAGTTGTTCAAATCTTTGATACATATGTATGCAACCTTGCCTGCACTTTTTGTCATTATGGTCTGGGCAAAAACATACGGCCTAAATTGAGTTCTGAGACATTTATGGAGCTTTCTGTTTTTAAAAAACTTATAGATGAATTGGCTGAAATGCCGGAGAAAATTAAAATGCTGCGTTTCTGCGGAGCCGGAGAATCTTTACTTAATAAAAATATCGTCGAGTTTGTTCGCTATGCCGCAGATAAAAAAGTGTCTGATAAGCTGGAGTTAATTACAAATGGCACATTACTCACCCCTGAGATGTCAAAGAACTTGATTGATGCAGGATTGGAAAGATTAAGGATTTCCATTTATGGACTTTCAAATAAAAAGTATGAGGAGATTTGCAGAAGAAAGGTTGATTTTGATTCTATCGTTCGTAATGTGCAATATTTTTACCAGGAAAAAGAGCGAAAAAACAAGAACCTGAATGTTTATGTAAAAACTATGGACGTTGCACTGGATGATGAAAGTGACAAAAAACACTTTATTGATCTTTTTAAAGATTATTGTGATTCTTATGCGATTGAACAGGTTGTCCCGAATGTTCAGAAACTGGATTATTCAAAATGGTTGGATAAGACACCTAACTATAATGCGTTAGGCTTTAGTTTGCCGGATATAAACATATGTCCTCAGCCCTATCATTTAGTTACAGTATGCCCTGACGGAAGGGTTGTTCCCTGTTCTAATGAAACAATGATAGGCATAGGGAATATTAAGAAAGAAAGTTTTTTCGATATATGGAATGGTAAAATAATAAGGCAGGTACAGCAAAAGATGCTGGATGGCAGTAAAAACTATAAAGGCGTTGCCTGTGAGACTTGCTCTGTTGTGCAATGTCGACCATTTCCCGAAGATATACTTGATGATCACATAAATCGATTGAAAGAGATATATTCTTAGTAAATGATCTGGATGGTGTTCTGGAACACACATTAATTACATTTTAAAATAATCCTGTCAAATGGAGGTAAGCTATGAATTTATCCGGCAAATATAAAAATGATCAGGAGTTTATAATCAAGTCTGATGAATTTCTGAGTCAATTTGAAAAAAAAGAAATAATCTTCTGGGGAAAGGGACGAATGATTGTTCCCTTGCTCAGATATGCTGATGCTTTGAATATAAAATATATTGTGGACAGCAATAAAAATTTACATGGAACGGATTTTCTCGATTACAAAATTCTCTCTCCAGAGAGGTTAATAAACGAAGATAAACAAAACACAAGAATTATAATAATGCCAAATAACTCCCAGTATCGGGAAATTTCTAAAGAATTATTAAAAGCGGGATATGATAAAAACTGCTTTTGTACCTCAAGGGATTTTTTTACAGCTTACAGCTATTTCAAAAAAAACAAAATTGTTTTACCAAACCTTGAGTTTATTATCACAACTGTCTGTTCTTTAAAATGTAAACATTGCATTGCGCAGGTACCTTACCTTAATGAATACAAGTCTTATATTATGCCTTTTAAAGAAGTAAGAAAAAACATTGATAATGTATTCAAAGCAATTGATTACATAGGTATATTCCATTTAACAACAGGCGAAGTACTTTTACACCCTGAGCTGGATAAAATCATTGAATATATTTCAGAAAATTACAGGGATAAATATAACGAACTAACGTTTGTTACTAACGGAACGTTACTGCCGGATGAAAAGCTGCTTAAAGCCCTTCAAAAGCATATTGGTTCAATACAAATTTCACATTATGTTCACCCCGACATTCTAAAATTCTTAAAAGTTGATAATTTGAGATCTCTATTTAATGAATACGGTATAAAGCACTTTTTCAACAGCTTCGCAACAGGAGCACAAGAGGTAAGGTGGAATGATATAGGAGATTTGAGTCTGCCCAAAAACAGGTCTGAAAGAGAAAATGAAGAACTGTATCTGAATTGTTCTATGCGGATGTATAAATGTATGTTCGCAGATAAAATATATCCCTGCACTGCATCTTGTTCGGTATATACCGGAGGCATAAATGAGCTGTCACCAGGGAAAGAGCGGGTTGATTATGTTAAAACAACAGATAACCCGATAGATATAGTTAAGTTCTTTTTACAGGCAACTACTTATGACCAACCGCATATTTGCGGTTATTGCAATGGAGTTGGTTCTTATATAAATGATAAATTAATACCCGCAGGCGAACAATTATAATATTGCAGCAACCCATCAACAAAAGATTATTACCAGCATGTAAAAAATTAAAGTCCATAGTTTCTACAAACAATCTGGGTAATAAAAGAATACCTTAACATATAGAGGTTCAAGAATGGCAAAAAACTGGGAACCAATACTTGGAGTAAAGTGGTTCAGAGATATAGTAGCGGATACTCATAGGCAATATGGGGTTGAGGTGCACGAACACTTACCTGAAGAAACAGTTAATATGGAGCGTTTGGGCTATGATTCTGCAATTCGTCGTCCGCAGGAAACCAGAATGTTGAGAGACCTTGCAGAGTATTTCGGGGAATGGCCAACAAAATTGGTATTTCCTGAAGCCTATGCCGCGACCATAGAAAACGGCATGGTTATTGGCAATAGCGGCATGGTCATTACGCCGGATGGTTACCTGATTGCTGAAACAGGCAGTTTGATTGGAATTAATGATGGAAGGTGTTTGACAATTGAGCATATAAAGAAAAATATTAACTTACCCTATAAAGGTCACTTTAAAGGGAATCTGCTTTCCATGGCAAATCCCAGTGGGGGCTACGGACACCACCTCTGGGAGAGCTTTTTTCCTATGTTCTGGTTTGATGGTATGAATTTTAATTACGTAAATGTTGCGGAAGGTAGGAATTATGACAGAATGGTTGAATTTTTTGAGCCAATCGGGTTTCCCAAAGAGTATCTTTTAGCTATTAAACAAGGTGAATTTTTAACGGCAGATAAGGTATCTTTTTATGGTCCTCGCTCATATTACTTTCAAAGACGCCCTAAAAATATTCAAATGATTGAAGATCGCTTTGTGGGGCCACGACGTTCAAAGCTACCCGCTACAAAAAAGATATTCAGAATCGTGGGCGAAAAAACACACGGCGCTACGCGTGCAATGGGTGTTCAGGAGACCATCATGCTGTTTTTAAAGGAGCAGGGCTTTGAGTGTATTGACCCCGCAACTTTAAATTTAACTGAAAAAATAGACATATTTTCACAGGCCAGGTTCATTATAAATCCTGACGATAATGCATTTGTTTTTTCTGATAACAATGTCAAATTGGGACGCATTTTATCGCCCCATATAGGTTTGCTTATTAAAGTGTCAGGAACCGGATTTAACTACCATCCCGGATTAACAAATTCTCCACCATCTGTTATCTACCCTGATTTTTGCAAGGATAAAGGTTATTTTTTGAGTACGGATGGCAGCCTAGGAAAGATGACTGTGTTATCCTTTTTTCCACAAATATGCCGCGTGCATGGTGAAATTATGACAAAGACCCCTGAGTACTATGTTGACAAATATCTGGCCAGTACAATAGATCTGGAAAAATTCAAGGAGTTTTACAAATTGCTGGATGAGGCCTAAAAAATTTCCTTATAAAAAAACCCATTAAAGGACTAAATACATGAAATCCAAAATTATTGATCAGCTAATGAAAAAGGGAGGCGGAGCTTTCACAAGGAGATACGTTGGAAACTTGTCGTACGCTTACAAATGGTAAAATCGCATCATATTATGCTTTTATAGAAAATTTGTTCAAATCGAGAAACCACTTTTTTGCAGGAGGTTGACCAGAGACTATAATTATCATTCCTACGATGAGCGGAACATTCAATTGATGCCTGAAGCAGATCCAAAATTATTCAAAGAAGGGATAAGCTTTCCCCATGGTCATTTAGCCTATGCCCATCTCGAAGTGCTGAATCAATCCGCCCTAAGTGAATCCGATAAAGATCAGTTGATGCAGGAAGTAAGAAGATGTTTCAAAACAAAATACACCCAAGGGATGACCCATGAAATTGATCGCGCCATTGCTTTGATCAATGAAGGTGTTTTTTATCATCAGTGTAATCAGACAAATGGTTCTAAAATCCGTAATGAAAGTATCAACGCATTGGATCATTTTCATATTTCAGGGCTTTTGAAGAGGCTTCAGGAGGTGATGTTCTTCTTTCCTGAAAGAGAAGATTTAATGAACGCCTACAAAAAATGCGCCAACCAATTAAATGAGTGTGGATTATAAGGACGTTAATCGTTCAGGTTTTTAATCGATTCCTGGCTACCGCCTGATCATCGTCAACGCCCTTGCCATGCCAACGCGCAAGGTTGGGCGATTATGCCCGAATCTACGATACAGCTGCGGTGAAACGTTGTCTGTTTAAAGAGATAGATCTGAATAACTTTGAAATCGAAATTGTTAAAATTCAAATTTGTGGTCAGAGCACGCCCAATAAGCATCTTCTGAGCCATCTGGAGATTACGGCCATTAATTTACCCTACCGCGCTCTTGTACTAAAAAGAACAGCATAAACCATGGACAGGCAGAAATCGGGAAAAAGAAAACCAACACTGTTTCCGGTTGCGCCTTGCAGATATCTCCATATGAAGCCCAATTATTCAATTACACAAAATATTTAACAGTTAAAAGAACTTGGCATATTGATTGCTTAATTTTATGGTAAATCTTTTAGGATAAATTTTAAACAGAGGGATATCTCCACCATTAAACATTCAAACCTGATAGATCAGAAAAACAAAATGGACCCCAAACACTTTGCATTAATAGGTGCTGCCGGATATATCGCCCCGCAGCATATGAAAGCCATTCTGGAGACCGGGAATAAGCTGGTTGCCGCAGCAGACCCTAACGACTCAGTTGGCGTTATCGACAGCTATTTTCCCGAGGCAGCCTTTTTTACCGAATTTGAGCGCTTTGATCGCCACGCCGAAAAACTGCGTCGCAAGGAGAAACCCATTGATTATGTGAGTATCTGCTCCCCCAACTACCTACACGATGCCCATATCCGGTTCGCGTTACGCATCAAGGCCGAGGCGATATGCGAAAAGCCGCTGGCGCTCAATCCATGGAATCTGGACGCCCTGGCCGAACTCGAGGCCGAGTACGGCTGCCGGGTCTGGAATATCCTCCAACTTCGACTACATCCCAGCATCATTGCCTTGAAAGACAAGGTAGCTGTGGAAATTGCTAAAGATCCCCGAAAGATGTATGATATCGATCTGACCTATCTTACCTCCAGAGGCCGGTGGTATTCCGTAAGCTGGAAGGGCTATCCGGAGAAATCCGGGGGGATAGCTACGAACATCGGGGTTCACTTTTTTGACATGCTGACTTGGATTTTCGGCCCGGTGGAGATACATGTCGTGCACATCCATCACAAGGACACGGCTGCTGGCTATATTAAGCTGGCGCACGCCCGGGTACGCTGGTTTCTTAGTGTGAATGCCGAATATTTGCCCAATGAGGTAATAAGTGGTAATATGCGCACCTACCGGTCGATCACCGTGGACGGGGAGGAAATTGAATTCTCAGGCGGTTTTAAGGAGCTGCACACCCGAAGTTATGAGGCGATCCTGGCCGGGCAAGGGTTCGGCGTGGAGGAAGCGCGGTCGAGCATTGAGACGGTTCACAATATTCGCAATGCTGACGCCAAAGGGCTTATTGGTGAATACCATCCTTTCTGCCATAAAGTAAAATGAGGTTGGATATGTCTGAAATATTCATACACGAATTGGCCTGTGTAGACGATGGTGCAATAATTGGCGCAGGAACACGTATCTGGCACTGGACGCATATCAGCTCCACCGCTGTCATCGGAGAAAACTGCTCTATAGGGCAGAATGTGTTCGTGGCCGATGATGTTATTATTGGAAATAATTGTAAGCTTCAGAACAATGTTTCGATATATAAAGGTGTCACTCTTGAAGACGGAGTTTTTTGTGGTCCCTCCATGGTATTTACCAACATATACAACCCAAGAGCAGAAATTTCCAAAATGGATCAGGTACGCCCCACTCTAATTAAGAAAGGAGCGACATTAGGGGCCAACTGCACCATAGTATGCGGGCATACCATAGGCCAATCTGCATTTATCGGTGCAGGAGCAGTAATTACTAAAGACGTTCCCGATCATGCCCTAATAGTGGGTAATCCTGCAAAGCAAATTGGTTGGGTATGTGTATGCGGGGAACGGCTTACAGAAGATCTGGTTTGCACGACCTGCGGAAATCAATATAAAATGAGCGAGAAAGGTTTGAGAATAAAACTTAAACCATAAATCTGTTTTATAAAAACACTATGTCAAAGATTTGACTTCTTTTCCTATTTTACCACCCGCAAAAGATACGCACTATTTTCACGAAAGAGGTTTGAGCCAAGCAAATACCCAGAGCAAGAAACCAATCCCCACAACCTATTAATAGGGTAAACTTTAATGTACAGCTCATAAATTGCCTTACATTAAACCACCAGCTATGCTGGTGGTCGGTGATTATGCTTTTACTGTGATGGTGTTCTTTATGAAATACTTTCCACCTTCCTCATGGGGCATTGTTGTTCAAAGTGCCATCAGGCGTCACATCATCATCGTGGAAGTTTTGCACCCGCTGTTAAGTCTATATTAAGCTATTTTAAGTTTCTGGCACTAATGTTGCTAATATCATTTCGACAAAAAGGATTCGGTTTCCAAGATGCACACTAAAGGCTGTCTTATAGGGTGCTCTATGCAAACATTTGACAACAGAAAAGGTAGATTGGTACTCAACTGGTTATGATATTGGAAAATACCAGCAAGCGCCGGTAGCAAAGGAAACATTGTCATGAGCAAAAAAATAAAGAAAGTAAAAGCGAAAGAGAAAAAGTTGGGCAAACCTCTCATCTCGGCATGTATGATTGTAAAAAACGAAGAGGCACTGCTTCCTAATTGCCTGAAAAGCATAAGAGATGTAGTGGATGAAATTATCGTGGTTGATACCGGGTCTTCGGACAGCACAGTCGAGATAGCCAAAAGTTACGGTGCTAAGGTCTATCACCATCTCTGGGAAAATGATTTCAGCAAGCACCGCAATCAGTCTATTTCATACGCCACCGGCGAATGGATTCTGATAATAGATGCGGACGAAGAGCTGGAAGCAAAGACCGGCCATATTGTCAGGACGCTTGTCAGAAATGCTCCAACTGGAGTTATCTTATTTAAAGTAAGGAGTTACCTGGAGGATGGCGCATATTACAGTGAGGGGAGTTCGCCCAGATTATTCAAAAACGGTTTGGACATTTACTATCGTGGCAAGGTTCATAACCAAATAATTTTTAAAGAATCGCTTACTCCATCTCCGGTTGTACTATGGCATTACGGCTATGACCTGACCCCTGAGAAAAAGCGTACCAAGATTGAGCGTTCTCTTGCACTTTTGCGCCAGCAAGCAGCCGAGTGGCCCGATGATATTCCTACTCATCACCACCTGGCCATGACGCTGATGGCCGAAAAGGACTGGGAAGGAGCCTACCGGGAGGCAGCGCTCACCTTAGATATGGCCAGAGCTAAAGAAGAGCGCTCATCACAGCTTTCCTGGACATATTTTGTAGCTTCAAATTCACTTTTACAGATGCGAAGATTCGATGAAGCTAAAACCACCGGCCTTGAAGGTCTGGAGCGTTTTGTCTGGAGCATTGATCTTCATCATTGCCTGACTCAAATTTATTTTTCTGAAAATGATTATGACAACACCTTAAAGCACGGTTACACATTCCTGGACCTTTGTGAAAAGCTCACCACTGATATCAGCTTCTTTCCTGTATTTCAGTTTGAGACAGTGCATCAGGACTGGGTGGTTTACCGGAGCATGGGCTATGCAAGTATTTATTTGGGGAAGCAGGATCAAGGGGTCGTATTTTTAAAAAAGGCCGTAAAGAGTGTTTCAAAGAATGCGCGATTTCAAATCATAGAAGAAATAGGCATAAACATCTTGAAGCTAGGACTAAGCGATACAGCAATCGAAGTTCTGGAAATGCTTCCTACTGAACAAGTTGGTTTTTCCAAAGGTATTCACGCCCTGGCTAGGGCTTATAAAATGTCGGGTCGCAAAGATGAGGCCGTTTCCATCTATCAAAAACTTCAGGATCTCTTGCCGGAGGATACTGATATACCATTCCGTATGGGGTTGTTGCTTCTGGAGCTTTGCGATTACGATAGAGCATCCGGAGCGTTTGAAACTGTTGTGGCCAAAGCACCGGAGAATTCAGATGCTTTTATAAACTGGGGCATTGCTCTTGAAAAACAGCGGCTGTTTGAAAAGGCCGAAGACAAATACCGCAAAGTGTTACTGATTGATCCTGAATCTCCAAAGGCTGCCTTGAACCTCGGCCTGCTTTTGTTTCAAAAATCGTGTCATCAGGAAGCATTGCATTTTCTTGCAATAGCTTTTGCCGTTTATCCGGCAGATATTCACATAGCATTGACTCTTTCTATAGTCTGTCTGGAAACCGGGAATATCGAGGGCATGATAGGACCTTGCGAATCATTGCTCAGAATACTGGAATTACCATCGAATAGCATACTGCAATCCATATCGGATCTTGCAGACCTTTATTTGATGATTGCACACAGCTTTCTGGCCAAAAGTTGTGCATCGCCATTTGAAATGGCTGTAGATATCGGGCTCAGGCTGGGGCCGGGAAACACAGATATAATTGCTGATCTTACCCGTGAGTCTATTGAAAAGGGTGAATACGGCACGGCGGTTAGGCTACTGGAAACAGGTTTATCCCTGAATCCAAAGGATGAACGCTTGACAAGGCTTGCTCTACACTCCCAAACTATTTGTTAAAGTTTATCTCCTTCCGATTGATGAATCCGTAAGAAATCCGCAGATCGTGATTTTTTTTTAAAGTTTTTTTATCCTTCATCCGATAATTCAGCTAAAGGTTAAAACGATCCAATAAAAAATAAGGAGGTGATAAGCAAATTCTTATTGATAGGATCGTAAACATTTGGGCAGGGACGCCCGAAAATACTGAGCCGGATAAACGGCAAAAATCACATAAAATCAAGGAGGATTAAACAATGGGACTTAGAATTCAAAACAACATCGCAGCAATGAACGCACACAAGAATCTGCAGATCGCTGACAGCGGAATGAGCAAATCTCTTGAAAGACTTTCTTCAGGTTACCGGATTAACAGGGCGGCAGATGATGCCGCAGGACTGGCAATTTCTTCGGGAATGCGTGCGGATATCGCCAGTTACAAAGTGGCAAGCAGAAACACATCGGAAGCAAACTCGCTTTTACAGGTTGCAGAAGGTGCCATGGACCAGATCGGCAACATGCTTACCCGCTTAAAGGAACTCGGAACACAGGCTGCTTCAGCCAATGCATCGTCCAACCTGGACAAGATCGAGGCAGAAAAAGTACAGCTGATTAATGAAATTGATCGTATTGCAAACTCCAGCGAGTATGCAGGCAGTAAGCTGCTTGATGGAACCTTTGGTGCATCTTCGGCCGATTGGCAAACTACTGGTGCAACTACCACTGTCGCTCTTGATACAGTCAATGGCAACAAGTACACATTCACTGATGATAGTACAGATACCGAAACAATGAGTTTTTCATTCAGCAGCGATGTATCTAACCTTGCTGCGCAGACATACACTTTGTCAACCGGTGCTGCTACTATATCCTCAACTGTAGGTAGTGTTCTGATGACCGGTGCGACAGACGGTGCGGTATATGCTGGTTCCTACGATTCAGCAACCAATGCCATAACGTTCGCTGATATTGGATTGACTATAACCGGTGCTGGTACTCTAGCCGCAGCAGATATAGCTGATGATACTATCATAGTAGCCGATGTTGGTTATTCATCTATGTCGTTAGGAAGTTCCACTGCGACCGGAACTTGGACTATTACTAATGCTGGTGCTTCAAATTCCATGACACTTACTAATGGAACCACTGGAGCATCCCAAGCGGTTGCAACTACTGACGGCGTTGCACAAACACTGGACTTTGATCAGTTAGGTATCAAGCTAACTCTTGATTCAGGATATGCGGATGGCGACTATGATGCTGTAACCTTTGCCGTCGACAATTCCGGAGCGTCCACTTTCCAGGTAGGAGCTAAAAACACATCCAATGACCGGATTGACATAAGCGTTGGGGATGCCACGACAGGGTCGTCAGGTTTAAACATCAGCGGTATCGATCTAAGTACTGCAACAGGGGCGCAAGCTGCCTTAACAACCATTAACACAGCCATCGACACCCTTGCGTCACGGCGAGGTGATATCGGTGCGGCTCAGAACAGGCTTTCTTATGCCGCTGCGAACCTGGCAACTACAATTGAAAACTCTCAGGCGGCTGAATCTGTAATCCGTGATGTGGATATGGCCTCAGAAATGACGACTTTTACAAAGAACCAGATCCTGCTTCAGGCCGGTACTTCAATGCTGGCTCAGGCTAACATGGCGCCTCAGGGTGTTCTCTCATTGTTTGGATAATGAGGTCGTAAATACTTTTATAAAAAGAGCCATAAACAATTTTATCTTGGTAACTTGTAACTTAAACAAAAATCCCGTTTTCGGATTTCCGGAAACGGGATTTTTTATGGCAGGCATTTTGCTATGTATTTGGAAAGCAACAAAAGACTCAAGTTTTTAACAAATTTTTCCGATAAACGAAATATGGACCGGAATTATTTTCCGGTCTGTTTTGGTAACATATTAAAATGGAGGTAACATGGCTCTGAGCACCAACCTAATATCAGGTCTTTCGAGCGGATTTGACTGGCGGTCCATGATTGATTCGCTTATGGAAATTGAACACCGTCGAGTCGATCTTGTTACCGGAAAAAAAACTGAAACACAATCAAAACTTACCGAATGGCAGTCTTTAAACAGCAAATTGCTATCCTTAAAGACAGCAGTTGGTACTCTTAAGGATACCGATGATTTTAATATATTCAAAGCGTCTATGACAACTGATAGTTCAACAGTTAAAGCTTCCGACCTTCTGACTGTCAGTACATCCGATACGGCATCCATAGGTTCCTATTCACTAAAAGTCAATAATCTGGCTGCTGCCCAAAAACTGTCTTCAGGGTCATTTGCATCAATATCCGATGCTCTGGGATCAGATTACTCCGGTGATATCCTGATAAACGGAACTGCTATAAATATCGCAGCAACCGATACATTGGCTGATGTAAGCAATAAAATTAACAATGCAAATTCAGGCTCAAATCCGACCGGAGTTACATCCAGCATTATAAGCTATGGAACAGGTGACCACCGGTTGGTACTTACCAGTGATACAACAGGCGCTTCGGGAATCGGACTGCAAAACGGCGGAGTATCTGATATTCTTTATGAGTTTGGCTTTACAGATGCCGACAGAACTGCAAAAAACCATCTCACCGGTGGGGACCAGACGGATGGGTTCAGCAGTACCAGCATCTCCATAAAATCTCTTCTTAACCTTTCAACCACTCAAACCTCAAGCGCCGGGGAAATTATAATTAACGGCATGTCAATTGGCGATATAGATCTAAGCACAGACACCTTAAGCAGTTTGCAGACCAAATTTGCCGCTGCCGGCCTTACGGCTTCAATTACTTCCGAAACGGAAAATAACAACACATATTACAGACTGATGGTTGAAGGGGCCGCCAATACATATACTGATAAGAATAATATTCTTGAAACACTGGGTATAATAAAAGGCGGCGTTTCAGATGAATCAAGCGTAACAGGCGATATTGAAAACACAAGCGGTGGAGCTGTAATTACCTCAGATACTTTAATCATGGATATTGACGGCTATACCGGATTTCTGAATACAGATTACATACATCTGGAAGGCACGGATACGGATAACAATCCTGTATCAGATGATACTCTTATCATTACCGATACAACCACTTTAGGTGATCTTCTTTCAAAGATAGAATCGGCTTTTGGCAATGTAACCGCCTCTGTTAACGGTGACGGCAAATTAATGATTGTGAATAATACATCAGGAACCAGCTATCTTGACATAAGAATAGGAGTAAAAGATTCCGGCGGAACAGATGATACTACTCTCAAATTTGATACGGACGGCATCCTTTCCGGCACTGCCCGTAAACGTGAAATAGTTGCAGGAGCAGATGCTTCCGTTACATTGGACGGGGTAACTGTCACACGTTCTGAAAATGCGATTGACGATATAATTTCCGGCGTAACTCTGAATTTGTTGAAAGCCGATACCGAAACTACCGTTTCGCTTAATATACGTCGTGATACCGATGCCATTATATCAAATATCAGCAATTTTGTTTCCAGCTACAATAGTATTTCATCATATATTCAATCCCAATTTTCTTTTGATGAAACAACCCAGGAAACAGGAGGGATTCTTTTTGGAGACGGAACCCTGATATCGGTCAAATCGGATTTGACATCTATTTTAACACAGAGCGTCTGGGGTGTTTCATACGATTATTCCACAATGGGTTTAGTCGGCATAAATGTAGATAAGGACGGTAAGCTTAACATAGACAATGATAAACTAAGCGGCTATCTCAAAAGCAATTTTAATGATGTGAAGAAGCTTTTTACAGCAAGCAGCGAAGTAAGTGTTGGCACTATAAAGTATTTGGGACATTCTAATGATACCAATTATGGCGAGTACACGGTTAATATTGATACTGCTGCAACACAAAGTACATCGGATGCATCGGACAACACAAGTTTAAGCAGTGATGAAACCCTTACTATTACAGAAGGAAGCGGCACATCCGTCGTAAATCTTACCAGTTCAATGACCATGTCCCAAATGGTTAATGCTGTAAACAGTGAATTATCTACAGTCTATACTCAGATTATTTCAGGATCCGAACAGCTTTACGCCGATTCGGGCCAGGCAGCGGCAATAACCTCATCGACAAAATGGGATAGCGTTTATAACGCAACAGGCGATTCTGCCAATCTGGTCAATGGTGATGTAATTTCCTTTTCAGCGGTAGATCATAATGGAACCGAGATAAACGGGTCTTATACTATTTCGAATATTGCTGCAGATTCTGTTCAGGGTTTGCTTTCTTCCATAGAAACAGCTTTCGGAAATGAAGTTACGGCCGATATTAATGCATCAGGACAGATCTTGATAACAGATAATTCATCAGGAGCTAGCAGTGTTTCTTTGACATTTGATTTTACAAGCGCACACGATCTCGATTTTGGAACAGTACTTACTGCAAATACCGGTGGGCAGACAGGACGCTATGCTATGGGCATAACAGCATCTGTTGATGCCGGAAATCACATGGTTCTTAAACATAATAATTACGGAACGGGAAATTCATTTACAATCAGTCAGGCAAACAACCTGTTGTGGACAGGGGGTGACCAAACCGTTGACAATGGAGTGGATGTAGCCGGAACAATCAATGGTGAAACTGCAACCGGCAAAGGTCAGATGCTCGGGGGAAACAGCGGTGAGGCAAATATTGACGGTCTGTCTATAAAATATACCGGAACAACAACAGGTGAAATCGGTACCGTAAAACTTACCTTGGGAGTTGCAGAGTTATTTGACAGAAAACTTTTTGACATTACAGATCAATATGAAGGTTATGTCGGATTTAAACAAAAATCCCTTCAGGATAACATAGAAAGTTATGAAACCCAGATTGATCAAATGGAAGATCGTTTAGACCGAAAGATGGAAATGATGATCAACCGGTTTGTGGTTATGGAAACAGCCCTTGCAAAGATACAGAGCCAGAGCGATTGGTTGGCAGGCCAGATAAGTGCAGCTCAAAACGGTTGGGTGTAGTGGTTAATCATAATTAAAAAGAAATAAAGGAGATTTTAAATGAACAATAACGGTATAAGGGCTTATCGTAAAACGACCGTAATCACTGCTGATCCCGGGAAACTGATATTAATGTGTTATGAAGGCGCTATAGATCAGCTTAAAATTACAAAAATCAAGTACCTGGAAAATAAATTTGAGGCAAAATGTAAGGCCTTACAAAAGGCCATGGATTTTATTGACGAACTTTTATGCTCGCTTGATTTGGAAAAAGGCGGTGCCATTGCACGAAATTTATCGGATTTGTATAAATACATGAACCGAAAAATTCTTTTGGCTGATATAAACAAAGATCTTAATGGAATTGATGAAGTTATTGGAATACTATCAGAACTTTTATCGGCCTGGGAGGTAATCATTAATGGAAGACATAAAAAAACTCAGCATGAACCTGTCCGATTTAAAGAAGAAAGTATACAGCATGCTTCCAATTTTATATGAGTATATGATCAGGAGTATTAAAAAATGAATAAAATCGATGAAGATGTTAATATTGGCCTACTCCTTGAAAAAAAAATCTTTCTTACTACCCAATATCTTTCTGCCACAAAGGAAATGGAAGAATCCTTGAAACATAAAGCGGAGAAAAATATTAATATTTTTATATCGAAAAGGCTGGACTGTATAAATAAAATTAAAAGAATAGACATGTCCGTACAAAGTGCCATTCATAACGGTTCCGATAGGTTTAAAGAAATTTTCGATAAATATTTTAACCGCATAAAAATTCTTTTGGAACAAATTGTGCCGATTGATGCAAGTATAATGATAATGGTTAAGGCGGAAAGCAGAAGCATTAAAGATGAGCTTCTTAAGATGAATAGTGTCAGGCATGCTAGTAGAGGGTATGGCCAAAAAGGAAACCAATTTCCAAGATATCTTGATGACAAAAGATAAGCTCTGATGATTTAAATAGTAAAGGAGGTGATACTGATGTATGTTGAACCTGTTTCTTTATCAGGAAAAAGTTTAGATTCTTTATCACAACCAAATGTTGCAGTCCGGGATCAGACTCCCGTGGAAGAAAACAGTAAATCAGAAGAAGAAAAAAAGCCTGTAAATGCAGCAAATGCAAATGATGCATTTGCAAGTTTGCAAAACAAAATGAAAGTTCTTCAAAATATTGATTTGTCGTTTTCAGTTCATGAAGCTTCGGGCAAAATTATCGTAACAGTTGTCAATGAAAATACCGGTGAAGTTATAAGGGAAATTCCTTCTTCGGAATTGCTCAGTCTGGCAACAAAGCTTGAAGAAACCATAGGCCTGATGCTTGATAAAAAGGTTTGATATAATGGCTATGCCCGATCCGAAATTAATAGATATGTTTAATCCTTTTAAAGTTCTGATAGTCGATGATGATAAAGTAATTGCAGATATATTAAAGGATCTTACTTTAATGGATGGGCAGGAAAGATCGGTTTCGGTATGTTATGATGGAGCCGAAGCTATTGGTATGATCAATAAAGAACCTTTCGATCTGATTATAACTGATCTTATTATGCCCAATGTGGGCGGGTTGGATGTTTTAAAATATGCAAAAAAAAAGAATCCGGATATCCTTGTTATTATTGTTACCGGCTATGCTTCTCTGGAAACAGCGGTAGCTGCTGTAAGAGAAGGTGCCTATGATTATATAATGAAGCCATGTAAAATGGGAGAAATAAAAATAGTTATCAACAGGGCTATAGATAAAATAAAACTAAACAGACAAAATAAAGAGTTAGAAAAAAAATTAAAGGAAGTTTACCAGGAATTAATGCTTTTAAATAGCCAAAAATATAAATCTGAAAAGATAAAGAGTTTAAATTTTTTCTCATCAGGCATGGCCGGTCTTCATTATATATATAACGATTCCGCGCCTGATAACTATACAGACAAATTGCAAGCACTGTCATCCCTTATGGACAAAGGCTTGCTGACGGAAAGTGAATTCAGGACATTCAAAAATCATTATCTCAAATTTATGAGAACTGAAAAGTAATATAAATGAGCGATCTATGAGAGATAATCTAAACATAATTATCGTTGATGACGAACAGTCCATTCTGGAGATTTTCAAGGAATATCTTGAAGCCACTACCAATTACAAAGTATTTACTGAAACGAATGGATTAATTGCCTTAGAAACCATTAAACAGCAAAAAATCGACTGCTGTTTTCTGGATATTTCCATGCCGGAAATTAATGGGATAGAGCTAGCCAAACGAATCCATCTTTATGATAATACCATACCGATAGTTGTGATAACCGGCCATCCTACAGCAGATAATGCAATAAATACCTTAAAAAACGGAGTTGTGGATTTTTTAACCAAGCCGTTTGAAATGTCAAAAATTAAGCAGACTATCCAGCGTATAATGCAAGAAAGGGAACTGTTTGTTAACGGAATACTACTCAACGAGGCGAACGAAAAAAATCAGGAAGTCCTAAAACTCAATATGGAATTACAGAAGAAAATTAAGGAAGTCGAAATAATAAACCTTATTCTTCATAAACTGGAAAACCCTCCGGGCACAAGTGGAGTTTTAAACATTCTTGTGGACCTGGCTGGTGAAATTACTAAATGTAATGAAGCATACTTCTGTATCTTTGATAAATATCATAAAGATCCAACTATTCTTGCGTCTTATCCGCAGCTTGATAACAACTATGCTGCTGTTAGCGAAAAGATAGTAACGCATAATATCAAAAAAGTTGCAGAAGAAGGGATGCCGCTTATTATCAAAAGTAATAACATTTACAGCAGCACCATGGCAGCACCTCTCAAAATTAAAACCAATACATTCGGTGTTCTTGTATTGTTTATCAATGATAACGCCCGATACTTTATAAAAAAAGACCTTTATTATATGAATTTTCTTTTAAGTAAAGCATCTTCTCTGGTAGAAAATCAGGTGCTTTATGAAAATATTTTTGAAAATCTTTTTTCAACGCTTTATGCGTTAGTGAAAATTATTGAAGCAAAAGACCCTTATACAAAAGAACATTCACACAGGGTATCTTTATATGCAAAATCCATAGGCAATACAGCAGGATTTTCACAAGAAGATATAGATAAACTAAACATATGCGGTTTGTTGCACGATATAGGTAAAATTGGAACTCCTGATAGTATTCTTCTTAAACCCGGAAAACTTTCGGATGAAGAATATGATATAATAAAAAAGCATCCTGTTATTGGCAGCAATATTATAGGACATCTGGGCATGTGGATCGATGAATGCAAAATAATTCACCACCACCACGAAAGATTTGACGGGAAAGGATATCCTGATGGCTTAAAGGGGGAGGATATTCCGTTTCTTTCACGCATTCTGTCGGTAGCAGATGTCTATGATGCATTGACATCTGATCGTTCTTACCGGAAGAAAATGGATGATGCTGTTGCATTAAATATTATTACAGAAAATTCGGGCAGCCAATTTGACCCAAAAGTAGTTGATGCATTTATAGAAAGCCACAAGCAAAATGATTTCCAGTCTTTATCAGGTGAAGAAAATAAAGGATTAAAAGATCAAGAGTATTACCTGCCGGTTTCCGGGGAATTACATAAGTCTATAGGGATTTAGTTACGTCATTAGCATTTATCAAACATATTAAGCAAAAATAGTTATTGAGAAAATGCGGGAAGATTTATTGTTCCTTCCAATATGCTTTGTGGAATAAGATTCACAATAACGGGGAACTTTGATGTTGTCAAACCGATTTTATTAAGCCTTGAAGAAATATCACCTTTATCAAGAGTAGCTAATTCCTGCCCTGCCTGAAATTTGCTCATAAGTAAATCAGCCACATAAACTATGTGTGTCAATTCCGGAGCTTTAGATGCCAGTTCAGGCTGATGATGGTGCTTTATCACGTCTATAAGGGATTCATTTATTGACCAGCGTTCACCTAAGATTGCTCCAGCCTCAGAATGAGTAATACCGGCCAGCTCTTTTTCCGCCTCATCAAGTCCAACCATATCAATCTGAGTACGTCGATAGAAAAGAGGATATGCCGATGAAATATACTGATCCAGCACTACCTTTCCGATATCGTGTAAAAGCCCGGCTGTATATGCTATATCGGGTTTGATTATTGCGGTATACTTTGCCAGTTCTTCAGCAATCATTGCTGTGCCAAGAGCGTGATGGAACAGACCTCCCTTGCAAAGAGAGTAGCCTCTTGCGGCATCTGAAAAGTACAGCTCCAGTGAAGCTGAAACAATCACTTTAAAAAGATTTTTTTCTCCTAAAAGAGCCAGCGCGCGGCTGATAGATGTAACCTTTTCCTTTAATCCCAGGTAAGATGAAGCACACAATCTTAAAATTGCAGCACTTATAACCTGTTCTTTTTTTATATCTTTAGCAACCTCATTAATATTATAATTGCCGTCGTTTATCATTTGTACGACCTTAAGAATGATTTGAGGAATCGGCCGTACCACATTAATTGACTGGATAATATCAGCAGGTACAGGTTTTTTGAAATCATTATCTTCTTGTGATGGCATATCAACTATAAGATTAATGGAGCTTTTAAATGATCTTAAATCAAGATTTAAACGATATCCAAAAAATCCACCGGTTTCAGCCTGGCAGACTTCTATAGATTCATCAGCCAGTATTTTCTGGACAATATCAGCAGTTCTGCCGCCGATATTAAGATCCATATCCAATTGAGATATCGGTCCTATCAAAGCACCTCCGGCAACATATGCTTTCATGCGGCTTTTATCGGCTCCTGCCTCGCTCAAAGCATTAATGAAAAGAGGCAGCCCTGTTTTTGCATAAAGTGCTGGCTTTAGGATTTCGCCATACCCTGTCCATTCCGGCAATAGCAGGTGAATCAACCCGCCGACTTTTGCTTCTTTATCCCAGATAACTACTCCCACACATGAGCCCAGGCAGGCTTCCAAAATTATATCTTTTTCTTTGCCGACAACAAAATTGCCGGAAAAAATAAGTTGCTTTTTCAATTGCTTTTTCCTTTGGTAAGTAATTATTTATCTTTTTACGCTTAGTTTCCTTCCCGATAAATTCATGCTTTGCAAGATTACAGAGCCGATTAAACAGAAAATATCCTTCAATCCTGACAAGAATATAGTACTAATAAATCCTGGCATGATCTCAGGAAGCTAAAGAATTTCCAAAACAAGGAACACTTTCATTTAGCACAATGGATGAATATTCGTGCAAACGCCGTTTTGCATTGTAAAGCTTTGAATCTGCGACAGCGATTAAATCCAGGGCATTATCCGTAAGTTCAAGCTCATCAATCGCAGCAATGCCGTGACTTACATCTACTAAGAGCTTTTCACAATTACACTCAATAAAATCATTTCTAACATGAGTCAGAACTCTTTCTATAAGTATTTCGGCTTCTTTACTTTTTGTGTCCGGTAGAATTATTGCAAACTCATCTCCACCATATCTTGCTAAAATATCGGTGTTTCTTAAAGATATTTTTAAGCGGTTTGCCAGTTCTATCAGAACATAATCTCCGGCCAAATGGCCTAAAGTATCATTAATAATTTTAAAATTATCTACATCAATCATAATCAAAGAAAGCGATCTTTTATATCTTCTTGCCTTTTGAAACTCATTTTCAATAAATTCTTTAAAACCCTTCTGGTTATAAACCCCGGTCAGACCATCCCTGACAGTCATTTTTTTCACTCTTTCATATTCTTGTACATTATTTAAGGACATGGCCATGATATTTGAAATGGTCGACAGTATTTCGCTGTTTTTATTAATCGATGATTTACTGCTTTTTGGGAGCATAGTTAGTACTCCCAACTGATGTTTTCCAAATATTAAAGGCAGAATCAATTGATCAGAAGATAATATCGGGATATTGGATAATGCTTTGGACTCTGATGGGTATACAGACATTGAAACCTCTTTGCTGTCTATTTTTTCTCCTGATATTGAAACAAATTTATCGCAAATATCATTCTTGATTTTATCTGTAGTACTTTCATCACACAATCCATCAGGTGAATAGCAGGAAAAATTCCAATCATTGCCGATCCTATAAAGCACTGATATAAATTTAGCATCAATTATATTTAAGAATCCTGCATTAATCATATTAGGGAGAATATGTTCCCAATTCAAATCATAAGAAACCTCACAGCTGAAGCGATTAATAAAATTTAGCTCTTTGTTTTTATTTCTTAATGAATTTTTTTCCTGTTCAAGCCGCTCATTTGCAGTTTTTTGTTCTTCAATAATCTCCAATATTTCAGCAAAAGCCCGCCGATTTTCCAACCCGTCTATAAGTGTGTCATGGATTCGCTCTGCAAGCAGCGAACGTGGTATAAATCCATAAGCTCCCTTTCGGAGTATTTCTGCAATATTTTCAGCGCTGCTTTTCTCGCCGTAAAGAATCAGACATGACGTGGACTTATTTTTCTGGAGCATATCTATCCAGCCTAAAACTCTGTCTCCAACAAAATCATAGTCTGCGAGTATAGCTGCAAAATCTCCGGAGAAAATCAATTCCTCCATATCACAAGAAGATGTAAATATTACAGTATCAGATTCTTTAAAATTAATACTTTTGCTAATTAGATTAACATCAGTATCGCTATTGCTGATAATTAATACTTTTTCCGCCATTTCGGTTTCTTTTTAACTCCTTTGAAGTTTCATAAAGATTCAAGATTTGCAATTATTGAAGCAACAATTATACCAATTTAAAATATTTAAATTTATTACTTTTAATTTTTTAAAATTTATTATATAAAACTTTTAGTTAAGGCATCAATTATGCATATAATTAAATCGCTGAAATATGTACTTTACAACAAGGCTTAAGTATTTAAGCCAAACTTTTAAGTATAACGTATCAAGGAGGGCAAATTTTGCCGAACGTTTTACATACTCAAGACATTATGAATGCTTATAATATAATATTCGGGCCAGCAGTTAACGTTTCGATTGATACTATAATGGATATCCGTCCGATAATGTTAAAAACCGCTTACCGAAAAAAAGCACTTGAAACACATCCTGACCGTTGTTTGGTTATAGGGAAAATGAAAAATGAAATGAATGAGCAATTCATTGAACTGAATATTGCTTACGAAACACTGCAAACAGCTATCAAAAACAGCAGCCCTGTGATAAACAAAAGCAGTACTACTACTATTATTAACAAAGAACTTAAGAAAAAAAATACTAATACAAACAATAGCAAAAATTCTGCTGACCATTTTTACAGAGGATTTCTTCCCAAACGAAAATTATTGATAGGCCAATTTCTATACTATTCTGGCATAGTTTCGTGGAAAACACTAATTGATGCATTAGCCCGGCAAAAAATGCAGCGACCCTCGGTAGGTCAGATAGCCCTTAAATGGGGAATCCTTAGTAAACATGATATATACATTATACTTAAACAACGGGCACTTGAACGAAAACATGATAAGCGATTTGTCGAATATGCCTGCCTGAAAGGTTATTTAACCTCTTTTCAGCGATTAGCACTGCTTGGAAAACAAAGCAGTCTCCAAAGGCCAATAGGTGCATTTTTTGTGGAAAAAGGTGTCCTTATGTCAACGGATATGGAAATGATGGTAAATAGACTACAGGAGCATAACCGCAAGGTTGCTTTTGAAACTGGATCATCTAATTAAATAGTATAGGGCAAGTTCTTGACTGTTTAATAAGTTAAGGGGAAAATATTTCCGGCATATCTTTGTGTCATATTATTGACATCTATTGATGGCCTCCCGTCAATAGATTATATAGCATTTTCTATTTTCTTCTCCGAACAACCCTTTTTCTTACAGCTCTTTTGACCGGCAAACGGGTTGTTTTAGTTTTTTGATCTGCCAAATCAATTATTGAAGCTTTTTGTTCAACTAAGCCTTCTGCTTCTTCTCCGGGAATAGCCCGAGTATAACGGCATGTTGCCCTTGGGCATCGAAGTACGGCTTTCCCATTGCTTAGAGTGGATTCTATAAGAAAAGTGTTGCCGCATTTAGGGCAAGATAGATAATAAGGCTTTCCCCAGCTTATAAAACTGCATTGTTTGTTTGAGCATCTAAAATACACTTTATTTTTTATGGTTTTATTTGAAATAACTTTCCCATTATTACATACAGGGCATTGCATTGCCAATTCTTCTTCAAAAGCAGCGATCTGGTTTTCAACTATATTATCTTCATTTATTAAACCGGGATTTATTTCTTCCTCATACTTTTCCGTTTCAAGTACTCCGGGCAATATATCTTTTTTGTCTGCATTGTCATGAATTTTAGCTGTGATGATTTGTTCTTTATTTATTAGTAATTCATCATTTTGAATTTTATCGTTTTCAGAATCAGGCTCAACTGTATTTTCGGTATCAGAGCATATTGAAATATTATCATCACAGGCGTTTAATTCGTTTTTATCTGTTTTTTCTGCAACTTCGGTTATATTTATGACTTCTTCATTTTCTTCAGAATTGTTTATGGCTTGTTTGGTAATTTCTTTATCAATAAAAGAGGTTTCTTCTATAATTATTTCCTCTTTCTTTTCAAATGCAGGTGTAATCTTAGATTCTGAAAAAGGAGAGAAAAAGGGCTTAATTAAATTTCCTGACTTAATAATATTGCTTTCATTGTTGGTTTCTATCTTATTTTTAGCGGAGAAAAATTGTTTTTTGCTATGGGTTTCTGTCTTTTTTGGCTTGATGATTTTACTGTCGGAAATTAAACTGTCAGACTTTTGCTGCTTTGTTTTGCTGTCTTGTTTTTTTACCATAACCCCATGAAGTTGTAAGGTCTGACCAAATTGATCAAGGGCATGGGCAAGTTCTTTTCGGCCTGATATTACTTCATCCATAGTTTGAATTATGTAGGCCGGGAAATTCATTCCACTCATGCTAGGGTAAATCAGGTCTAAAAGATTTGTAATACTATATGTTAATTTGTTTACGCAGATAGTATTGTCTTCATTAATTTGAAGATATTTTTTTTGAATTAATTCTTCAAAAATCTTATCGAGTTCATCATCTGTTTCCAACCCGAGTTCGGATATTTCGTTAAATAAAGTTTCTTTAAAATATTTTTCAATATAAACCGGAAAATTATCAGATTGGCCGCCAATCTGTTCCCGTAATAGTATAAGGCACGCAATTTGTTTCAAAGTAAAAGATAAGTCAAAAATTTCATCATATACACCTATTAGTTTTGTAATATGCTGTTTAAGAATTTCATTAAATTTACTTCTGATTTCAAGTTTATCGGTTTGATTCTCCATATATAATCCTACAGCCTATCCTTTTGAAACTGGCTTTTTAAATATAATATATCATTAATTTTCAGTAATTGCGCCCGATACATCAGATACTGCCTGTGCAATTCTTTCCTGCATATTATCAGTATCATGAATATCACTTTGATCGTATGATTCCGATATTACCTCTTCATCATTATCTATATTCTTAAGGTTGTCTTCGCTGGCAGATTCATCACAAGGAAGATTGTTTTGAATGGTATCCTTGCAGGAGCTTTCATCACATCCCGGCGTGTTTACCAAAAGACAGCTTCCTTCTCTATCCAATAAAACAGTAAAATTGACCTTGACATCAAACTCAAGCCTGTAAGCCACCTGGTCATTATAAACAACAATATCTCCATGTTTATATTCTATATCATCACCAATATCCATACGATGCTGCTGTTTGAATATTTCTTCAACAGTACCCCAGTCAAGGTCACCGTTTATTGAATCTATTAGATCTTGCTCTCCATTTCTTATAACTTCCTTATCAATTATTTTCATGTTTAAATTCTCCCTTATAAATTATGGAGGAAAGAATGGTAGCAGCAAATTTAGTTTCCATAATATATAACTTTATTGTTTTATGGCTATATTTTCCCATTTATTCATTATTTCAGAAGCAAGCTTAAGATAGCTCCTTGCGCCAACAGATTTTATATCAGTCATAAATACAGGTTTACCATAAGCCGGAGAACTTCTTAACTTGCCACATGTTGGAATGCTGGTATCAAATATGATATTTTTAAAACGATTCCTTAATTCTTCCGCAATCAATCTGGAAGATTTTTCCTGTTTATTCATCTTTGTAATAAGTATTCCTGCTATATCATTTTTTAAGCCGTACCCTTTTTTTATCATTTGAAACGTGTCAAACAGATAACCAAACCCGGCAAGTGATAGATATTCACAAGGTATGGTTATTAATAGCAACTCTGCTGCGACAAAGGCATTTATCATTAAAATTACAGGAGTCTGAGGCGTATCAATAACAATATAATCATACCGTTCCTTAACTTCTGCCAGAAGGTTGCGTAAAACTGATTCCTTATTATTTCCTATGCCCACTGGAAATCTATATAAGTCCAATTTCGCGGGAATCAGATTAGGATAACCCGGGCCTTTATTTATTATGAGTTTTGTTATCGGAACTTTGCCGGCCATCCCCTGATACAGAGAATTGGTAATCAATGTTTCATCCACTCCCAGACCTGTTGTGGCATGACCGATAGGATCACAATCAACAAGAAGGGTTTTTTTTTCAGCTATTGAAAATGCAGCTGAAAGGTTAATGGCCGTAGTAGTTTTTCCTGCGCCATCTTTTCTGGCAGTTATGCAGATAATGCGCCCCATATTTATAATTCCTCTGTAGCTTAACAAAATAAGCAAATAATATACCATTTATAAATATAATTTGATGATAGTTGCAACAGCTTAATATTATGGTTTATTATTATATATATTCCAATTTATATATAAGCCGGTTTCTTATGAATCCGTCAAATATACCACTAATCGCCAGTGCGTTACGACGGTTAATGTTTATCAAGATATTGTTAAATAATAACAGACTCTTGATATCTGAGAATGGAAAACGGAGGTATTGCGCGAATGGTATGAACTTTGCTTCAACACTTCTAATGGAAAGGAGTTCCCTGTGAATGAAGCAATTACTCTAAAAGGTATCGATCAAGCTATAGAAGGGCTTAATTATCGGAATAAAAATGCCCTTAAATATAAGCTTATTTACGCTATCAGAGAGTTTTATTACGATGACAGTTCTGTAGAGACTTTGGAAGAAATAGATCCGAAGAAACTAATCGGTCTGCTATGGAATACAGAGAACAATCCAGCCGCCGTTAATAACAAACGCAAAAACCTAAACAGCCTTAAGTCATCCATAAATGCAGACCTGAAAAAAATATATGAAGAAGATAAAAACCCCGAAGGAATAGTTATTGGGGCAAATTATATATTTTCAATGTCAGAGGAAGCAAAAGATAATACGCTGAAGACATTTGCAAATAAAGTTATGATAGAAGGGGAAGTTAACCTTGATGATGTAGCAAAGGCATTAAGCGCAATCGATAAAATATTGTCAGATTCAGGAACTGATTCAGTAAAGGATAAGCTGAATCAACTTGATAAATTAAAAGAAACGATCCGAGTGATGTCCGAAAAATATGGCGGGTTTGGTTCAAGCCCTGAATCTAAAGATGCAGGAGGTGATGAAAAAGGTAATAGCGGAATATCTGATGACGATTCTGATCCAACAGGCACGGGACATAAAAGCGGAGACAAAGGTGGATCGGAAAGTGAAGAAAGTGGCAAAGAAGATATTTCAGGAATATCCACAAAAAGTAGTTCTGATCAAACAGGCTCTGAATCAGAGGGTAGAACTGAAGAAGGTTCGGGAGACAAATCCGGAAACATAACTGATTCTAAAACAGATGGAGAAGATGGCAGTGGTGCTGATGCTTCGGG